>CALVHJ010000042.1 GCA_944327425.1 uncultured Bacilli bacterium | reverse complement strand
TTTAAAAAGCTCATAAACCCGTATAAATAAAGGGATCATGAGCTTTTTTTGCTATTCAACTGTCAAACGGGAGATTATATAATATATTTTATGAATTAGCAAGTAAATTTTTACCGATTATCGACTAAAATAAAAACTATTCTGAATCTGTTTAAAAACTTCTACCATTTCTAAACAAATATTTCTTACTTTATAACTAACTTCTTCACTCCAAAGTAAATCTTGTACATCCTTTATTACAAATTCCAATTCATTATCACTACAAAGAGCCATTCTTGCCAATATATTAATCATTTTTATTATAACATAACTTTCTATATCAGAATCATTATAAATCATTTTTAACTCTTCGACTACTATTTTTATTTCACTAACCAATACAGCTTTATTAATATATCTAAAACTAGGCACATCTTCTTTTAAAGATTCACTAATAAGAGCAATACTTGTCATATCATTTCTTAAAATAAAGTCACTTTCAATATTATAATCTTCAAAAATAATATTATATTTAAAAGTTAGTAAATCTCTTCTTACTTCTTCATAATAGGGATTATCAATTATAAACTCTATAATTTTTAACATTATCCTATGAATATCATAATTTAAAGCATCAGCATACTCTATTCCTGCGTCCCCACTCATACTGAGAAACAGATTATTGAGTCTTAATACTCCCGCCTCACTTAATTTTTTTAACTGAGCATCTTTTTTAATTTCCTCATAATTAGCAAAATTTTGCCAAAGTAGAGTTTTTTCTTCGTTAATTAATACTTCTAATTTCTTTATTATTGTTCTAAACTTACCACTATATTTCTGATGTTTTAATTCTAAATCAAACAACATCAAATATAAGTCTTCAATTTGCTCTAGAACACCAAATAATTCCTTTAACATAACCAAACCCCTTTATTTTCTACTTTTCTATTTTTATTGTCTTCATCGTTACTAACTCTTCATCTTCATCAACAAGCATACCAGCAATTTCATAATAATATCCTTTTGTATAATAAAGTCTAATTTCATTATTTTCTAATACCATAATTTCTTCTTCTGACGCTTTAGGATCATTAGAATCAGTAATTACAGGTACAAAATAATACTTATTATCTCCCCCACCAATAAAACTACAATCAATTACAACATAACTACCTTTATCTTCCGTTGTAATTTTCATATCTTTAAGTTCCTCAGATATACTCAAATTCAAACAAAAATCTTTCTTTATTAAAATATTATTATCTTCATCAAAAACTACTATTGAAACATAATAAGTTCCTGCATCCGTAAAAGTATAGCTAAAACTTGTTTCTTCTAAAGATTTTACACTACCCCCACCAATAGCTGGAAGGCCTTTACCACCTATAGGCGTAAGTTCATTACCCGTAATTTCCTTCTTACTAATAATATAATTTATTTTACCACTAGCATCTATTTTAGAAGTAAACTTAAGAGTATTATCCCAACCAAGTTCAATATCCTTATTTACTAAAGATATTGTTTTTCCTTGTAATAAAGTACCACTATCACTAAATAAACCACTAATACTATAATCTAGTGTTATTTTCTCTTTTTCGGGCTTTTTATCTTCATTATTAGAAGACCCAACATCTTTTTTATCTTTAACTTTAACTTTCAAAGTTGTCTTGCCTTCATTACCTGATGAATCTTTAATTTTATAGACAACCTCATAATCACCGGCTTTTTTTAAATCGACATCATCTACAATTGTAATATCTTCAATATTTAACTCATCATAATTATCCTTAACACTCAAAATATAAGAACTAGCATCAAACTTATCATCTGCATCAAGAATAAGACTTGTCTCACTTAAACTTATTATTGGCTCAGATCTATCCACTACATCAACAGAAAAAGTATTACTAAATTTCTCTCCTTCATATTCTATTTCCAATAAAATATCTTGTTTTCCCAAATCTTTTACATCACTTATTGTAAATATTACATCTTTATCTTTAAACTTACATCCCTTATCATTACAAATAATATCCTGTTCTACTAAATCATTAATTGTAAAATCATCATAATCTAATATTTCTACTTCCTTGAATTTAAATGTTTCTCCTTCAAAATTAGCTAACAAAAAGAACCCACCAACTAAAAGCCCAACTATAACTAAAAAAAATCCTATCCATCCTACCCACTTCATCGCAAAACACCTACTTTAACTCTACATATATTTTTTACACTTATATTTTAACTTAATTATTATAACATTTCAAGTCTTCTTTTTAACATTTAGAAAGCCTTTAAACGCTTATCTTCTCCAAACCAAAGTATCTTTTATATTTTCATAAATACTTAATAAATCTTGAAATAACCATTTAATTTCTTCTGATATCATTTCACTAATAAATAAATCATTTATATCATCTATAATAAAAGCTAAAGACTCTTCTCTACATAAAGTTAAGCGTGCCAAAAAATCCAATATAAATCCTATAACTTTCACTTTATCATGAGGCGAATTAATACTACTAATAAAAATATTATCAATATCTTCTTTACTAAAATATATTAAAAAACCTATATCTAAATACTGATAACTAGGAAAATCACTACCTCTAAAGCTATCCGACTTAAGCTCTACTTCTTGCTCTTTATCACCATAAACAAAATCAGCTTCATTATCATAATTCAAATAAAGCAAATTATACTTATAGTTTATCAAATCTCTTCTAATATCACTATAACTATCATTATCTATTAAATCTTTAAGTATCCGTAACTTTATTTTATTTATATCATACTTTAAAGCTCTAATATATTCAATTCCTTGATCCTCATCATACCTTTCTAAAATATCCATTACTCTAAAATAATAAGAATTACTTAAATGACCTAAAACCAAAGGATTAGACCGTATTTTTGCTATCCCCTTTAACTCTTTTTTTAAAACATCAAGATATCTTTTTTTAACTATTTCCTCAAGTAGTTGTTCTTCCAAAACTAATAAAGACATAAGCCCCTTAAAATTATAATCATAATCCTCTTTATGTTCTCTAATTTCATACTCTGCTAACTGTAAATAAAACCATTCTATTTTATCTTCCAAATCCCAAAACCTATTAAAAATATCTTCCATAACTCCCATCTTTCTTCATAATTTTTTTCTATATATTCCTAGTACAAACCTAACCAAAACAATTAAATTCCTTTTTATTTCTTTTATATATTTTAAGCTAATTATCCTCACATTTCAAGCTTTCTTTTAATATATTTTTTCATAAGAAAAAAAGAAAGCTATTCTTCTTTACTTTCTTCTTTATCTTCCTCTGTATTTTCCGTAACTTCTAAAGTATTAGTATCTACATCATCTTCTTTTTTATCTTCCGTTAAAGATTCCTGCGTTAAACTTGTTTCATCTTCACTATTTAGCGATTTAACATCACTAGTATCTTTTTCTTCAGTAGAACTTATTACTGCTCCATCTTCAACTTTTAAAGAACTATCATCTGATTCATCTTCAAGTAACTTATCTTCTAAAAATTCCGATGCATCATCTTCCATAAATTCTTTTTCAAGATAAATATCAATGTCACTATATTCTTTCGCACCTGTTCCAGCCGGAATAAGTTTACCAATAATAACGTTTTCTTTCAAACCGCGTAAATAATCTACTTTACCACGAATTGCTGCATCAGTTAAAACCCGTGTAGTCTCTTGAAATGATGCTGCTGATAAGTAACTATCCGTTTCAAGTGAAGACTTTGTAATACCAAGCATAATTGGACGACCCGTAGCTGGAACTCCACCACGAAGTATTACTGGTTTATTACCTTCCGTAAATTCTCTTAAAGAAACTGTTAGGCCTTCTACAAAATCTGTATCTCCAGCATCAACTACTCTAACTTTATTAATCATTCTCTTAACAATAATTTCAATATGTTTATCATTAATATCAACACCTTGAAGTTTATATACAGACTGAATTTCTTTTAAAATGTATTCTTGTGCTGTAAGTGGATCGGTTACTGCTAGTAATTCTTTTGGAGCAATAGAACCTTCTGTTAATTTTTCCCCAGCTTGAACCATATCTCCAACTTGAACTCTAAGTTTAGTGTTATAATTAGTAATATGTTCTCTAATACCAGCTTCATTTTCCACAACCACTTTATGTTTACCATTTTGCTCTTCAATTGATATAACTTTACCATTAATTTCCGAAATAGTTGCTTTATACTTCGGTGTACGAGCTTCAAATAACTCTTCAACACGAGGTAAACCTTGGGTAATATCGTCTCCACCGGCAACACCCCCGGTATGGAATGTACGCATGGTTAACTGTGTACCAGGTTCACCAATTGATTGAGCTGCCATAATACCAACAGCTTCTCCTGTCTCTACTAGGTTACCAGTAGCAAGGTTACGTCCATAACATTTTTGACATACACCATTTTGGGTACGACAAGTAAGAACACTTCTAATCTCAACCTTCTTAACACCGGCTTTAGCTATTTTAGCCGCAATATTCTCGGTAATAAGTTCATCTTTCTCTACAATTACTTCTTTGGTTTCTGGATTAATTACTTTTTTAGCTGTATATCTACCCAAAATACGTTCTCCTAAAGACTCAATTACGGAACCATCTTTATCATTTAATAAATCATAAACTTCAACACCAGCTATACTTCCACAATCAAACTCTTTGACAATAATATCTTGAGCTACATCTACTAAACGTCTTGTTAAATATCCTGAGTCAGCTGTACGTAGTGCTGTATCAGCCGAACCTTTTCTTGAACCATGCGTTGATAAGAAGAACTCTGATACGTCTAATCCTTCAATAAAACATGAAGTAATAGGAATTTCTACCGTTGAACCATCAGGTTTAGCCATTAAACCACGCATACCGGCTAGCTGTGTAAAGTTAGAAATAGAACCACGAGCATTAGAATTCATCATCATGAAAATAGGATTATCAAAATCATCTTTAGATATAGCTTGTAACTCTTTTTTTACTTCATCATTAGCTTCCGTCCAAATTTCAATAACACTATTATAACGTTCAGCATCAGTTATTAAACCACGTTTAAATTGTTTATTTACTTTCTCAACCTTTTCTTTAGCATTGGCTATAATTTCCGGCTTTTTCTCACTTCTTACAATATCCGCTACTGATACAGTTATACCCGCAACAGTTGAATATTTAAATCCTAAATCTTTTAACTTATCAAGCATAATACTTGTCTCAGTTGTTTTATATCTTTTAAATACTTGTGCAATAATCCATTCAAGGGTTTTCTTAACAAAAGGTTTTGGTATTGGTGTGTTTTTAACTTCTTCTGGAATATTAGAACCCATTGGAATAAAATACTTACTAGGTGTAATACCCTCAATATTTTCTTTTGTTCCTTCATTAATATATGGGAAAGAATCTGGTAATATTTCATTAAATATAATCTTACCAACTGTCGTAACTAAATACTTATCTTGTTGTTCTTCGGTAAATAACTTATATTTAAATGATCTTACGGGAAGAACAATCCTTGTATGAAGAGTAATTTCTTTGCGATCATAAGCCATCAAAGCTTCATTTGGATTCTTAAATACGCGAGCTTCATTCTCTTCTTCTTCTTTTTCAATAGTCAAATAACAATTTCCTAAAACCATATCTTGGCTAGGTGTAACTATTGGTTTTCCATCTTTTGGATTTAAGATGTTACTAGCTGATAGCATTAATATTCTTGCCTCAGCCTTTGCTTCTTCGGAAAGAGGAATATGAACAGCCATTTGATCTCCATCAAAATCGGCATTAAATCCTGTACAAACAAGAGGGTGTAAACGAATTGCTTTGCCCCCAACTAATTTTGGTTCAAAAGCTTGAATACCAAGTCTATGCAAAGTTGGTGCTCGGTTTAAAAGCACTGGATGTTCCGTAATAACATCCTCAACAATGTCCCATACACATTCATCACGAGTATCAATTAATTTCTTAGCTCCCTTAATGTTATGAGCAAGTCCTGCTTCAACTAACCCGTGAATAACATGAGGTTTAAATAACTCAAGAGCCATTTCTTTAGGAATACCACATTGATACATTTTAAGATTTGGTCCAACAACAATTACACTACGTCCTGAATAATCTACTCTTTTACCAAGTAAATTCTGACGGAAACGTCCTTGTTTACCTTTAAGCATGCTAGATAAACTCTTTAACGGACGGTTTCCTGCTGCCGTAATACTTCTACCTCTCCGACCATTATCAAATAAACTATCTACAGCTTCTTGAAGCATTCTTTTTTCATTTTGAACAATAATAGTTGGAGCTCCAAGCTCAAGTAACTTTCTTAAACGATTATTACGATTAATAACACGACGATATAAGTCATTCAAGTCACTTGTAGCAAATCTTCCTCCATCTAGTTGAATCATTGGTCTAAGTTCAGGAGGAATAACAGGAAGAACATCTAAAACCATCCATTCTGGTTTATTTCCTGATTCTTGGAAAGCTACTAAACAGTCTAATCTTTTTACTAAACGAACACGTTTTTGCCCTGTAGCCCCTTCAAGTTCACTTCTAAGTTCTTCAACTTCTTTATCAATATCTACTCTTTTTAAAAGTTCTTTAATAGCTTCAGCACCCATTCCAACTTGGAAAGAATCACCATATTTTTCCCGATAAGCTCGATATTCTTTATCTGATAAAGTTTGTTTTCTCTCAAGTGGAGCACTGCCTGGTTCAATAACAACATAACTTACAAAATATAGCACTTCCTCTAAATCCCTTGGACTCATATCTAAAACTAAACCCATCTTAGAAGGAACGCCTTTAAAGAACCATATATGAGAGCAAGGAGCCGCAAGTTCAATATGCCCCATTCTCTCACGTCTAACTCTAGACTTAGTAACCTCTACACCACAACGATCACAAATAACATTTTTATATCTAAGTCTTTTATACTTCCCGCAAGAACATTCATAATCTTTAGTAGGACCAAATATCTTCTCGCAAAAAAGTCCTCCACGTTCTGGTTTTAAAGTACGATAATTTATTGTCTCTGGTTTTTCGACTTCACCATAAGACCAACTTCTAATTTTCTCTGGAGAAGCTATACCTATTTTAATTCCTTTAAAATTATTAACGTCTATCATTAACTACACCTCTTCCCCATTATCTAAATCTTGTTCTATTCTTTTATCAAGTTCCTCATCAGTTGGTTTTTCTTCTAAAGAAGACGCATCATCTTCATAATCTTCACTAGGCATCGGTGCTACATCACCTTTAATTTCGATTTCTCCATCACGAATACTTGCCTCAGCATCAATCTCTTCAATTTTCAAAGTATCCTCTTTATCTTCTTCTTCTTCTAACTCTTTAAATTCAATAATATTATCATCTTTATCGATAATCTGCATATCAAGGCCTAAAGCTTGGAACTCTTTAATAAGTACTCTAAATGACTCTGGAACACCTGCTTGATTAACAGTTTTACCTTTAACCAAAGCTTCATATACTTTAACTCGGCCAATAACATCATCCGCTTTAACTGTTAAGATTTCTTGAAGTACATGGGCAGCACCATAAGCATATAATGCCCAAACTTCCATTTCCCCAAAACGTTGTCCACCAAATTGAGCTTTACCACCCAAAGGTTGTTGGGTAACAAGTGAATATGGTCCTGTAGCACGAGCATGTAGTTTATCATCAACCATGTGGTGTAATTTTAACATATACATAACACCAACACTGATTCTGTGATCAAATGGCTCACCCGTACGCCCATTATAAAGAATAGTTTTACCATCAGGTTCCATACCTGCTGCATCCATTTCTTCTCTTATATCTTCCCAAGTAGCACTATCAAATACTGGAGTAGCATAGTGAACACCTTGAATCTTACCAGCCATTCCCAAGTGTAACTCTAAGATTTGTCCAATATTCATACGAGATGGAACACCAAGTGGATTAAGCATAACATCTACAGGACGACCATCTGGCATATATGGCATATCTTCTTCTGGTAAAACAAGGGAAATAACACCTTTATTACCATGACGACCAGACATCTTATCGCCAACTTGAATCTTACGTTTTTGAATAATATAGACACGAATAACTTTGGATACTCCTGCTGGAAGCTCATCAGAGTTTTCTTTCGTATAAATCTTAACATCATGAACAATACCTGCTGCACCATGTTCTACTCTTAAAGAGGTATCTCTTACTTCTCTTGTTTTCTCACCAAATATTGCATGTAACAATTTTTCTTCGCTTGTTAGTTCTTGAACACCTTTAGGAGTTACTTTACCAACTAAAATATCTCCTTCTTTAACCTCTGTACCAATACGAACAATACCATTAGAATCAAGGTTTTTACGAGCTTCTTCCCCAACATTTGGAATATCTCTGGTAATTTCTTCAGGTCCAAGTTTGGTATCTCTGCAGTCTATATCATAGTGATCAATATGTAGTGATGTATAAACATCATCTTTTACTAATCTTTCATTTAATATAACTGCATCTTCATAGTTATAACCATTAAATGTCATGAAAGCAACCGTCATATTTTTACCTAAAGCTAGCTCTCCTGCATCAGTTGATGGTCCATCTGCAATAACTTCACCGGTATGAATTTTATCACCCTTTTTAACAATCGGATGATGATTCATCGCTGTTGAAGCATTTGTTCTTTCAAAATCAGCTAAATAATAAGTATCTTTGCCCTTTGCATTCTTAACAATAATCTTCTTCGCATCAGCATATTCTACAACACCATCAGCTTTAGCAACAACGGTAGAACCTGAATATTTAGCTGCAATATATTCAACACCAGTACCAACGATTGGTGCCTCACTTACAAGTAATGGCACTGCTTGACGTTGCATGTTAGCACCCATTAATGTTCTATTTGCATCATCATATTCAAGGAACGGAATACAACTTGTTGTAATTGCCACAATTTGACTAGGAGCAACATCGACATAGTTAACATTCTCACGACGTACCATGACGTTATCACCATTTAAACGGCAAAGAATTTCATCTTCAATAATGCGATTATCTTTATCTAATTTAACTGTTGCTTGAGAAATATATAAATCTTGCTCTTCATCCGCCGTCATATAAACGACTTCATCCGTAACTTGTCCATCTATTACTTTACGATATGGAGTCATAATAAAACCATATTCATTAACTTTAGCAAATCCTGCTAAAGAAGTAATAAGTCCAATATTTTGTCCTTCTGGAGATTCAATAGGGCAAATTCTACCATAGTGACTCGCATTAACATCCCTAACATCCATTCCCGCACGATCTCTAGAAAGTCCTCCAGGGCCTAAACTAGATAAACGTCTTTTATCAGTAAGCTCGGCTATTGGATTAATTTGATCCATAAATTTAGATAATTGTGATGAACCAAAGAATTCTTTTAAAGCCGCCGTAACTGGTCTAATATTAATTAAGGTTTTCGGAGTTACACTGTCTAACTCTTGAGTAGTCATTCGCTCACGTATAACTCTCTCCATTCTTGCCATACCAGTTCTAAATACATTTTGAATTAATTCGCCAACTTGACGAACCCGTCTATTTCCTAAATTATCAATCTCATCCGTATTACCAATATTATCATGTAAATTCAAATAATAAGATACAGATGCATAAACATCTGGAATAGTAAGACGTCTAACATCAGTTGATGGATCATTACCTATTATTTTAATAACTTTTTCAGGATTTTCTTTATCGTATACTAAAACTTCTTGAATTTTATCATAATTATCAAGTTCTTCATTAATAATTGTCTTCTTTAAATATCCGCCATCTAGAAAAAGTGGTTTAATCTTTTCCCTAACTTCTTTAGTAACAAGTGTACCTTTAGCTACAACAACATTTCCCTTTTCATCTTTAATATCCATCGCTAAAGTACAACCAAGAAGACGATCTAATACATTTAATTTCTTATTAAATTTATAACGTCCAACCTTAGCTAAATCATAACGAAACCGATCAAAAAATCTTGTAACTAATTGGTTTTTACTACTATCAAGTGTAGCAGGCTCCCCTGGTCTTAATTTTTCATAAATCTCAATTAAAGCTTCATCGGTATTTCTAGTGCTATCTTTTTCAATAGTATTAACCAAATAATCATTTTCCCCAAACACATCATAAATATCTTCATCACTAGATAAACCAAGAGCTCGGAGGAATGTTGTAACCGGCACTTTTCTCGTTCTATCAATACGAACATACATAATATTACGAGCATCAAGTTCATATTCTAGCCAAGTACCTTTATTAGGAATTACTTCTCCACTAATAATTCTACGTCCATTTTTATCAATTTCTCTTTTAAAATAAATAGATGGACTACGTACTAA
>CALVHJ010000041.1 GCA_944327425.1 uncultured Bacilli bacterium | reverse complement strand
ATTTTTTAGGTACTAGCCATTTTTATTTGTATAAAAACGATTTTTTTGTAAATCTCCTGACATTGGAAACACCATCATTTGTATGCCAAAATTTGACAAATAGCTTTGATTATGGTAGAATATTAATCACTTCGCAAGAAGTAGGAGGAAGTATTAAAGATGAAAAATTTATGTATTAAAATGGCGTTTGTTATTTTAATTACAAGTAGTTTAATAATCGGATACAAAGAAAGTAAAAAGGAAGTATTATTAGAAAAAGTTGTTATAAAAAATGCTACTTATCTAAGTGATAGTCTTCTAGTAGAAGAAGAATTAGAAGAAGAAGCTATTGTTTATGAAGGCCTAACTTTAGAAGAATTAGGTTTAAAAATAGATAATGTCTTAAATTCTACCTTAACTGGTTATGGAAATACCATCTCCTCACTAGCTTTAGATAAAGGAGTTGATCCTGTTGTCGCTGCTTCTATTATTTTAGTAGAAACAGGTTGTAAATGGACTTGTTCATCTTTAGTTAGAAATGCTAATAATGTTGGGGGAATGAAATCTAGCGGTGGTAAATATGCCACTTTTGCCACTTTACAAGATGGCCTAGAAGCTTTTATCAATAATTTAGCCAATAATTATTATGCTAAGGGATTAACTACACCCGAGGCTATTAACACTAAATATGCGGCTAATCCTAATTGGCATCAAGATGTTTACTATTATGTTGAAGCAATTATGTCTAGTTAATTGCTTTTTTTCTTATTTTAGAATATAATTAGATTAAGGTGATTGAAGTGATAGAAAATAAGAAAATTTTAATTTTAGGAATGGCTCGAAGTGGTTATGAAGTAGCCAAGCTATTAAGTAAGAAAAATAATGAAATATTAATTACCGATCAAAAAGATCAAGATGAAATAAAAGTACAAGAATTAGCAAGTTTAGGCGTTAAATTTATTAAAACAATTGAACCGGAAGCTTTATTAGATGAAACATTTAATATATTAATTAAAAATCCCGCCGTATTTCCATATCATCCTTGTGTAGAAAAAGCTAAGTCTTTAAATATACCTGTTGTAAATGAAATGGAAGTGGCTTATCATTATATTAATAAACCTGTTAAAATAATCGGTGTTACGGGAAGTAACGGTAAAACCACAACTGTTACATTAATCCATGAAGTATTAAAGCGTGCTAATGTTAGTGTTAAACTAGGAGGTAATAT
Organism: uncultured Bacilli bacterium; assembly: GCA_944327425.1. Taxonomy (GTDB): domain Bacteria; phylum Bacillota_I; class Bacilli_A; order RF39; family UBA660; genus Caccenecus. The sequence goes on along the minus strand of CALVHJ010000041.1, from coordinate 9,375 downwards.
AGGGACACCTTTATCACAAATTGTAAATTCTCTAGAAGATAATGATATTTTATTACTAGAAATATCTGATCATCAATTAAATGACATGTTTGATTTTAAAACAGATATAAGCATTCTTACTAATTTATGTCCTACGCACTTAGATTATCATGGCTCATATGAAGAATACAAAAAGATTAAAAAGAAAATATTTAATCATCATACTAAAAGTGATATAGCCATAATTAATGCTGCTAACTATGATTCTTTAGAATTAACCAAAGATATTGCCTCTACTAAATATTATTTTAATAATGATGAAAACTATATTAATGATGATATTATTTATGTGGATAAAAAACCAGTTATAAACACCAAAGACATTTTATTAAAAGGTCATCACAACTATGAAAATATCTTAGCTACTTTTTTAGTCGCCAAAATACTAAATGTTGATTTTAAATATGTTAAGGAAGTTTTAAAAGAATTTAAAGGCGTAGAACATCGAATTGAATTTGTCCGTGAATTAAATGGTGTTACTTACTACAATGATTCTAAATCAACCAATCCCACCGCTACCATCACGGCTCTAAAAAGTTTTTCAGGTAACATTCATCTTATTTTAGGAGGAATGGAACGTAGTCAAGATTTTAATGATTTAAAACCATATTTATCTAAAGTAAAAGCCATATATGGAATAGGGGAAGTAAGAGAAAGAATAGTAAGTTTTGCCAAAAATAATAATATAAAATGCTATGCTTTTGAATCATTAAGTGAAGCTATGAAGAAAATAGAAGAAAATGTGGTAAAAGATGACGTCGTCTTATTATCACCAGCCTCAGCCTCATGGGATCAATATCCAAAATTTGAATGTAGAGGCGACGAATTTAAAAAAATTGTAGCAGATTTATCATAGTAGAAAGAGTGTAGTATGAGAATTATTTATAGTTTACCTGAAACATTAAAAGAAACTGAACATAAAATAGAAAGTATTAAAGAACATGGCTTTGATGCCATTCAAATACCACCTATTCAACCCTTAAAAGAAGAAGATAGAAGCCTTTGGTGGAAAGCTTATCAACCGATTAGTTTTAATATAGGAAACATTTATGGAAGCAAAAAAGATTTAATAGAATTTTGTCATAAATGTGAACAAATTGGGCTAAGGGTTTATGCTGATGCCATAATTAACCATTTAGGAGCAGATAACAATAATCCTTTTCTCCCTCATGAAAAAGTAGCTAAAAATCTAAGGGATAATCCTGATTATTGGAAAGAGAAAATACCTGTAACTAATTGGCATGATCGTTACGATGTAATTCATCACTGTATAAATCTTCCGGGCCTAAATATTTATCACGCCGATATTGAAGATATGATAGTTAATTTCTTAAACGAATTAATTGACTGTGGTATAACCGGATTTAGATTTGATGCTGCTAAATCAATAGGCCTTCCCAGTGAAGGATACTCTTTTTGGCCTAATCTTATCTATCGATTAAAAAAGTATGGCTTATTTTTATACGGGGAAGTAATATTTGAAGAAAATCCGCGAATTATTGATGAATATGCTTTGTACATGCATGTTTTAGGAAACTATGATGGAACAAATAGAAATGCTATGGTAAAATATATAGAAACTCATGATACTTACTTAAGTGAAGATGCTTTAGGATATAGTAAGTATTGGAGTAGTGATAAAATAATTAATGATTATTGTGCTTTAGTTAATTATTATGAAAATACGCTTTTTTATATCAGACCAAATGATTATTCTTGGCAAGATGGAAGAATTAAAGCTGCCCATGCCCGCGTAAGAAGAAAGTAAGGAAAGAAACTTTACTTTTTTTTCTTTTTTTGCTATACTAAGCCATAGGTGATAAAATGCTTGTATGTGGTAAAAATGTTTTAAAAGAAACTCCGCTAAATAAAATTCACAAAGTCTATTTAAAAGAAGGTTTTAAAGACCAAGAAATATTAGCATATTTAAAAGAAAACAAAATAAGATATGAATTTACTCCTATGCCTCGCTTAAATAAAATGGTGGGTGAACCTCATCAAGGGATAGTAATAGATATTGATGATTATATTTATTATAAATTAGAAGATGTATTAGAAGAAAATTTTTTAGTATGCTTAGACCATTTAGAAGATCCTCATAACTTAGGAGCTATTATTCGTACTTGTGAATGTGCCGGTATAAAAGGAATTATCATTCCCAAAGATCGAAGTGTAAGAGTAAATGATACTGTCATGAAAGTTAGTGTTGGAGCAATAAATAATGTGAAAATTGTAGAAGTAAATAATTTAAGTGAAGCTTTAAGAAAATTACAAAAAAATCTATTTTTCATTTATACTGCCGATATGGATGGCACTGATTATCGTGTTATTGATTATGCTGATAAAAAGGTATTAGTAATTGGCGCTGAAGGTAAGGGTGTAAGTAGTATTGTGAGAAAAGTAAGTGATGAAATTATAAGTATCCCCATGTATGGTAAAATAAATAGTCTAAATGCCAGTGCCTCAGCTGCTATTTTAATATATGGAATGATTAAGGAGTAAGTAATGGAAGATGAAGAATTAATTAAATTAGCTTTAGAAAATAATGAAGAAGCTAAAAATATAATATATGAAAAATACAAATATATAATAGATATATTAATGAAAAAATATTGGCATATAGCCCAAAATCTAAATATTGAAAAACATGAATTAGAACAAGAGGCCCTATATGCTTTTAGTGATGCCCTAAACTCTTTTAATGAAGAAAAAAAGGTAAAACTTTCCACTTTTATTACTCTATGTGTTGATCGCCGAATAAAAAAAGTATTAAAGAAATATAGTGGTGAAAAAGCTAAACTTTTAAATTCTTTTTATTCTCTTGATTATGATTATGAAGAAGGAGTTACCCTAAAAGATGTTATAAGTGATGAAAAAACTGATCCCTTATATAATTTAACCCTAAAAGAAGATTATGAAGAATTAATAGAAAGAATTACTAAAAGTTTATCAAGTTCTGAATTAGAAATGTTTCATTTATTAGAAAATGGCTTTGATCGAAACACCATCGCTTTAATAACCGGCAAAAATGATAAACAAGTAGACAATGCTCTTCAAAGATTAAAAAATAAAATAAGAGATATAATCAAGGATTAACCTTATCTCCCTGATAAATATCTCTTTTTTTCATTTCTTTATCGATATCATTTAAAAACGAAAATTTTTTTAAAAGCCAAGAAGGAGCAATAACTTCTTCTTTTAAAGGATCACCAGTAATACGCATTATAACTATTTTAGGATCAAGATATTCTAGCTGTTCACAAACAATGTCTATATATTCTTCTTTACTTAATAAATGAAATGGTTTATCTTTATACATTTTAGCTAGTATTGTACCTTTACTAACATAAAGCATATGAATTTTTATCCCATCTATACCCAATTTATTTAAATATTTAACGGTATCAACCATCATCTCTTTAGTTTCAAATGGCAGGCCATTAATAATATGAACAACAACAAAAATACCTCTTTCCTTAAGTTTTTTAACAGCTACTTCCAAGCTTTTTAAATCATGTCCTCGGTTAATAAACTTCAATGTCTTATCGTGCATTGACTGCAAACCAAGTTCCACCATCAAAAAAGTTCGTTTATTTAATTCTTCTAAATACAAAAGGACTTCATCACTTAAAGCATCACTACGCGTAGCAATATCAAGTCCCAAAACATTAGAAAAACTTAAAACTTGTTCGTATTTTTCTCTTAAAACTTCTACTGGAGCATAAGTATTAGTATTCGCTTGAAAATAAGCAATATATTTGGCTTTAGGCCATTTTTTATCTAAAGGCATTTTAACTAAATCAAATTGTTCTTTTAAATCCAAATTTTCATAATAATTACCACTTCCATGATTACAATAAATACATCCGCCACTCTTATAATTAGGACAACTAAATCCCGCATTTAAAGCCACTTTAAATACTTTGCATTTAAACTTATTTCGAAAAAAATAGTTAAGAGTATGATATCTTTTATTATCAAGTGTATATTTAAACATAATAATCCCCATCAAATTATATCATACCTCTTAACTTTCTAAAAGAGTATTTAAAAGACTCTTACAATTTTAAGTATCTTAATTTTTTTCGTGCATATATTTATTTAGGAGGATAAAATATGTACTATGGTCTTAATAATGAAGAAGTAGAATTAAACCGCAAAAAATATGGAACCAACAGTATTACCAATGTTAAAACCAAAGGATTTTTTAAACTATTACTAGAATCATTAGGAGATCCTATTATCAAAATATTACTTATAGCTCTAGCTATAAAAGTTGTCTTCCTCTTTCAGGATTCTAACTATTTTGAAACCCTAGGTATTTTAATTGCTATTTTCTTAGCATCTTTTATATCTACTATTTCCGAGTATGGTAGTGAAGCAGCCTTTCGTCGTCTTCAAGAAGAAAGTTCCAAAATTTTAGTTAAAGTGCTAAGAAATGGTAAAGTAACGGAAATTCCTATTGAAGAAGTTGTTAAAAATGATATTATTGTTCTAGAAAGTGGTGACAGAATACCAGCTGACGGTTATTTATTAAAAGGCGAGTTACGCGTAGATGAATCAAGCTTAAATGGTGAAGCTAAAGAAGCTAAAAAAATTTCACCCTTAAATATTAATAATATAGAGGAACAAAACCGCTTATATCGTGGATCAGTTGTTTATAATGGTGAAGCTTATATGTTAGTTAGCGAAGTTGGTAATAATACTTTATATGGAGCATTAGCTCAAGAAGTAGCTGAAAGTGCCCCTACATCACCTTTAAAATTAAGACTTCAAGGGTTAGCTAAATTTATTAGTAAAATAGGTTATGTTGGAGCCTTTCTAGTTACTATATCCTATTTATTCTCAGTAATTGTAATAGACAATAATTTTGATCCTGATCTAATAATGAATACTTTAACTAACTTTCGTCTTATGGCTGATCATTTAATTTACGCTCTAACTTTAAGTGTAACTATAATTGTTGTCGCTGTCCCTGAAGGCCTTCCTATGATGATTACTCTAGTTTTATCAAGCAATATGAAACGCATGTTAAAAAGTAATGTTTTAGTAAGAAAATTAGTCGGAATAGAAACAGCGGGAAGTATAAATGTGCTTTTAACAGATAAAACCGGCACTCTAACTAAAGGTAAACTTGAAGTAAGTGAAATAATAAGTGCTGATAACATTCATTATAAAAATATTACGATGCTAAAAAATAATCCTCTTTTTTATGAAGAAGTATACACAAATCTTTATTATAATAATGATAGTAAGCTAAATGAAAAAGGTGAAGTTTTTGGCGGCAACCAAACTGATAAAGCTTGTCTTAAATTTTTAATAGAGGACAAGCATATAAGAAGAATAGTATTAAATAAAACCCCTTTTAATAGTGAGGAAAAATATAGTAAAGTAACCTTAGATAATAATGTTACATATATAAAAGGTGCCACTGAAAAATTAATTCCTCATATTACTTATTATTTAAATAAATTTGGGGAAGAAAAAATATTACTTAATAAAAAGTCAATTACCAATATTGCCGATAATTTAACGAAAAAAGGTATCAGAGTTATAGCCTTATGCAAAAGTAAAACTGATAATATAAAAAATAATTTAATCTTTATTGGCTTAGTTGCTATAAAAGATGAATTAAGAAGTGAAGCTAAAGAAGGGGTAAGCTTAATTAGAAGTGCTGGTATAAATATGATTATGATTACTGGTGATGCTAAAGAAACAGCTACTTCTATAGCAGGTGATGCAGGCTTACTAGACAAAGAGGATATAGTATTAACTAGTGAAGAACTAGCTAAGTTAAGTGATGAGGAAATAAAGAAAATCATCGGTAATTTAAAAGTAGTAGCTAGAGCTCTTCCTACTGATAAATCAAGATTAGTTCGTATTTTAGAAAGTATGAATCTGGTAGTAGGCATGACCGGAGATGGGGTAAATGATGCACCAGCCCTAAAGAAAGCTGATGTTGGTTTTGCAATGGGAAGTGGTACGGAAGTAGCTAAAGAAGCTGCCGATATAGTCATTCTTGATGATAACATATTATCAATTAGCAAAGCTATTTTATATGGTAGAACTATATTTAAAAGCATCCGTAAATTCATTATTTATCAATTAACTGTCAATATGTGTGCTTTAATCTTATCAATTATAGGCCCTTTTATTGGCATTAATACGCCGATAACTATTATTCAAATGCTTTGGTTAAACATGATCATGGATACTTTCTCTGGCTTAGCTTTCTCTTTTGAGCCTCCTTTAAAAAGTTATATGCATGAACCACCAAAACCTAAAAGTGAACCTATTATTAACTCTTATATGATTGGCGAAGTTCTATTTACCGGACTTTATTCAGCTCTATTGTGTATATTATTTTTAAAGCTTCCTTTAGTAAGAGAATTTATCCGTGTTGGCGATAATAATAGATATTTAATGACTGCTTATTTTGCTTTATTTATCTTTATTGGTATTTTTAATGCTTTTAATGCTAGAAGCGAACGAATAAATATTTTAGCTAATCTAAGAAAAAATAAAGTATTCATTGCTATAATTCTTTTTATAATCAGTGTACAAATATATTTAATATATCATGGGGGAGACTTATTTCGGACATATGGCCTAAAAGCAAGTGAATTCTTTATTGTTCTTATTCTAGCTGCTACCGTTTTTCCTATTGATTTTTTACGTAAAATCTTTTTAAGACATCATCATTTAAAAACCGGGGTTTAAATTTTTTAGTATTTTTCCACGATTCGACAAATTTTGCTAAACTAATATGTTAAGATATCTTTGAAGGTGAAGAAAATGCGTACATTTTATATATTTAATATTAACAAAAACTTTTATAACTTAATGAAAAGCAACCCATATCATTTATTTAGAACGATGGAAGACATTCACAGTTTTGATACTAATGATGTAACAATAGCATATGATTTATTCATGCAAATAGTATCTCCATTTGACAAAAGTAAAATCAATAACTTAATTTTTAATGAATGTAAAGACAATGATTTTTACTCAAAATTTCATAATATTCATCGTATTCAAAACAAATACATACCCGAAGATTCATGTCTAATAGTGAATAAAGCTTTTCTTTTATTAGAAAGCAATATTTTAAAGCCAAGTTTTCTAACCGAATTAAAAGGTATGAAAAACTTATTTGTTTGTGACTTTAAAAATAAAGATTATTTTTGGTTAAATGAGCTTGTTCGCTTGTAAAATAGCCAGTTTTATAGTAATATATAGATGAGGTGAAAAAATATGTGGGCACAAATTTTATGGTGTATAATTGGATTTATTGTTGGTTTATTATTAGGTTTCTTTTTAGCAAGATATTTTATGCAAAAATATTTAAAGAAAAATCCTCCTATTAATGAAAAAATGATTGAAGTAATGATGAGTAGTATGGGAAGAAAGCCAAGCAAGAAACAAGTAAACCAAGTAATGAAAGAAATGAATAAATTTATGTAAAAAGACCTAGTTGTCTTTTTTAATTGTTTGAAAATGACATTTTATCATCAAATTTTGCATAAAATATGCAAAAGCACAATTATAAACTATAACTTATACTAGTTATTTCCAATTTTTATTTTGAATAAGCAATTTTTAAGCTTTAAAAATTTAGAGTAGAATTTACTTTTGTAACTCAACACCAAAAATGTAAATTAAAAACTTTACATTTTTTTCTTGATTTTAGAATATATATATGATAGACTTATAAATAGAATAAAAGGTGGTGTTAGGGATGGATTTCCTTAATAGATTATTTGAAAGTGAATATTTTGGTATTGGTTTATTTGCTGTTATTGCATTTTTAGTAGTAACATTTCTTGTTGTTTTATTTTTTGGTAAGAAAGATGAGAAGAAAAGAAAACTAGAAAGTACTTCAGCTATAGAGCAAAACACATTTAAAGAAACAAGTACTCCTACTGCAGTAGAGATTCCTACAAATCCCGAACCAGTAGCTCCTATTAACTTAGAAACTCTTAATACGAGCGAAATTAACGAACCGGTTAATACTTCTAGTGTTGATGTAAACCCAACACTAAGTTCTGTTGCTCCCGTTATGCCAGTTCCTCCTATAGAACCTTCAGTTCCTATCGAGGAAGATGCTTATGTAGATAATTTAACTATTGAAGAGTCTGTTACGCCAACAATAATTGAGCCACAAACAACTCCGTCAATAGAGGTACCTACTCCAGTAGAAATGCCTAAAACCGAACCTGTTATAACACCAGTAACACCAATAATCAATGAACCGATTAAAGAAGAACCAGCTAGAGTAGAATTAGAACCAATTAAATTTGAATTACCAAAAGAACCGGTAACACCGATTATTAATGAAGAAGTTAAACCAATCATTAATGAACCAGTAATACCAATCATAAAAGAAGAAGAACCAAAATTACAAATAAATGAAGAACCAGTTATTAATACATACTATAAACCTGTTGAAAAAACTGAACCAGAAACTATAAAGGTTCCTAATATTGATTATGATTCTTTAGCTAGATCAATTTCTGAAGAATTAGATGAACTAGAAAAAGACAGTAGAAGACATGAAGAATTAAAAGTAACTCCCATAAATGAAGTTATTGCTCCAGATGCCCCTAAAAATCCTTCTACTTTTAGCAGTGTATACGTAAAACCAACTCCAAAGGAAATGCCTAAGGAAACTATAGAACTTCCCAAAAGAATTGATTTACCAGCAAGAAAGAGTGAATAAAGAACAAATTTACTGTAAAAACATAGTAAAATTCTATTCTTGATAGTAAAATATCTGAAAAAAACACAAAAAAGCCTTGATTTTACGGGCTTTTTTTGATAATGTTATTATGTAAGGTAAAGACCTTATAAATTTTAGTTTTTGAAGTTGGGAGGTAATTTGAAATGTCAAGAACTGAATTAGTAGAATTTGCTGCTGCTAAAGCTGAAGTATCAAAAGCAGAAGTAGGACGTGTATTAGACGCTTTATTAGAAGGTATCCAAACAGGACTAAAAAAAGAAGGAAAAGTAACTTTAGTTGGTTTTGGAACATTCAGTGCTAAGAAACGTGCAGCACGTGAAGGAATTAATCCTTTAACAAAAGAAACTATCAAAATTCCTGCTAAGACTGTTGCTTCATTCAAAGCTGGAAGCAAATTAAAAGATGCTTTAAACTAATATAGCAGTAAAAAAATTCAGAAATCAATCTGAATTTTTAATTTTATCATAAATTTGATATAAATATTGAACTCTAGCTTCTAATCTAAAATAATGAATGATATAGGGAATTAAAAAACACATCATAAAAAGAGCAAAAATAAAATACATAATAGAATCTTTAATATGACATACAAA
>CALVHJ010000040.1 GCA_944327425.1 uncultured Bacilli bacterium | reverse complement strand
AACTTAATAGGTTTGGCTTTTATTTTGCTTAGATAAAAAATGTATAACTTTCTTTTTTTATTTCATAATAAAAATGGAGGTTGTTATGAATAAAGATGAATATCAAAAATTAGTGAAAAAATATGAGCCACAAGAAAATAAGTTGGAAAATGTTGTTTATTCTTTTTTAATAGGTGGTATGGTTGGCTTTATAGCGGAAGGCTTAATAGTCCTTTTAATGAATTTCTTTGATTTATCAAGGATAGATGCGGGTGCTTGGACATGTTTAATTATAATATTTACAGCATCACTTTTTACGGCTTTAGGATTCTTTGATAATTGGATGACTAAAGCTAAAGCAGGACTTTTAATACCTACTACAGGTTTTGCTCACTCTGTTTCTAGTAGTGCTCTTGATTATAAAAAGGAAGGTTTAATTACCGGCCTTGGTTCTAACTTTTTTAAACTTGCTGGTAGTGTTATATTGTATGGAATATTATCAGCGTTCGTTTTAGTGATTGTGAAGGTGATTATGGGTGGCTAGCAAAAGATTTAGTAATGTTTATATTAAAGATAATTTTTCAGTAGTGGGACCATTAGAACGTGATGGACTTTTAAAGATTTATGATTTAGTTATGGATGATTATTATTATGGAGAAAAAACTTTTGAACAAGCAGAAATTAAAATGCAAAAAATAGTACTTGATAATCTGTTAAATAAAAATAAGCTTAGTGAGAGCAAAATAGATGTTTTAATTGGTGGAGATTTAATTAATCAAATATCAATATCTAGTTATAATGCATCTAAGTTTCGGATTCCTTATTTAGGAGTATATAGTGCTTGTGCTAGTTATGTGGAAGAATTAATTATAGCATCTTCTTTAATTAGTGGTAAACTTGCTAAAAATGTAGTAGCTATAACTAGTTCTCATAATTTAAATGCAGAAAGACAATTTCGTTATCCTGTTGAATATGGAGCTGTAAAAAAACATACAACTACTTTTACAACAACTGCTTCAGTAGCAACACTTATTACAAGTGAACAGACTAACATAAAAGTAGAGAGTGCAACAATTGGTAAAGCTCTAGATATGGGAGTAACTGATACTAATAATATGGGAGCAGTTATGGCTCCAGCAGCAGCCGAAACATTAAACACTCATCTTTTAGAAATGAAAAGAAGTGTAAATTATTATGATTTGGTTTTAACTGGTGATTTAGGATTAGTTGGTAAAGAAATATTTTTAGAAATGTTAAATAAACAATTTAATATTAATTTGAAAAAATATATGGATGCTGGCACGGAGATATATACTAATAGTCAAGATACATATGCAGGAGCTAGTGGCCCTGTTGCCTTACCTTTAGTTTTATTTGATAAAGTATTATCGACAAAAAAATATAAGAAAATATTAATTATTGCGACAGGATCTTTACAGTCCGTACAACTGGCTAATCAAAAGTTGGGTATTCCGGGAATTGCCCATGCTATTAGTTTGGAGGTATTATAATGACTTTTATTTGGGCTTTTATTATAGCAGGTTTGTTTTGTGCCGTTGGTCAAATTATTCTTGATAATACTAAGCTTACACCGGGACATGTAACATCATTATTTACTGTTTTAGGAAGTATTTTAGCTTTCTTTGGTATATATGATAAATTAATTAATTTAGCAGGTGGAGGAGCTACAAGCATTATTTCTAATTTTGGATATATGCTTTATACCGGGGCTTTAGAAGGTTTTAAAGAGTTTGGGATTTTAGGAATTTTTTCAGGAATGTTAACTAAATCTAGTGTGGCAATTGTGGGATCGGTTGTCTTTGCCGCATTAGTAGCATTAATTTTTAAACCTAAGGACTAAATAGTCCTTTTTATTTTAATTATTTTTTGGTATAATTTAGTAGTAAGAAGGGATGGCTATGGCTAAAAAGAAAATTAAAAATTTTAAGGTTGAACAAGATGAGTTAAAGCCTATTACAGTTGGAGCTTTTGAAAGTAGAAGAAAGTCTTCAATTGGGACATTTTTCATTTTAACTGTTTTTGTTCTGGTAATTGTGTTTTTACCGCAGATAACTGATATTGTTAATGAGTATTTAAATCCAACAGGGGAAAATCCTAATCCAGTTAATCCAAGTGATCCTAATGAACCAATAGATCCTAATGGTGGAGAAGATAATCCTAATAGTGAAGTGTATTCTTTTAGTACAGGTTTAAGTATTACAAGAGATGATATAACAGTAAATAGTTTTGTTTTAAATACTGCGGATAGTACAATTAGTTATAATGTAATTAATAATTTAGAAAATGCTCAAAATATTGAAGATTTGAACTATTATATTGAAATATATAATTCAGAAAGAACTTTAATGGAAAGAGTTAAATTATCTAGCTCTTATAATCTTGTAAGTGGGGCTTTTCAAACTTTTACTAAACCTTTAAAATCACAAACTATAGCAACAATTAGTTATATAATGTTAGTAAAGCGAACTATAAATGAGTATCCAGAGGTAGAACTTGATGAAGAAACACAAAGTTTAGTTTGTACAAGAGGTAATGAAGAAGTTACATATCGTTTTTCTAATAATTTATTAAAAGATATAACAAGTATTATTAATTATCGTAGTTCTGATCCTAATTATGAAAGTGTACTAGATAATTATAGAACTTTAGCAAATGATTACAATACTATGGCTGGTATTAATTCAACTTTCTTTAGTTATGATGCTGGATTTAATATTACAACATTGGTAGATTTGACTGAAGCAGATACAGAATATGTGTTTAATGCTGATACATTTAGATTAGATGAACAAGCTAAAGTTGTTTCTTTTGAGATGGAAGCACAAGGTTTTGAATGTGATTAGGGGATTAGATATGGAATATAATTTTTGTATTAATGATTTTGAAGGTCCTTTAGACCTTCTTTTACATCTTGTTAAGACATCGAAGATGAATATTTATGATATAGATATTAGAATTATAATTGAAGAGTATTTAAAGTTTATTGAAAGTGAAAAAGAGAAGAATATTGATATAGCTAGTTCGTATTTAGTTATGGCGGCAGAATTAATTCATTTAAAAAGTAAAATGCTTGTTAATGATGAGGAAAATGAAGAAGGAAATGATGATGAGTTTAGTATAACTTCGGAAGAGGATTTACGAAAAAAGATAATTGAATATGAAAAATATAAGAAAATTAGCGAAAGTTTAGTGGAATTAGAAAATAAAAGAAATAATTTTTATACGAAAAGTCCGATGAATTTAGAAGAGTTTAGGGAAAAAGGAAATGTTAATTTTGGAAATGTTTCCTTAGATGATTTAGTAATGGCTTTAAAAAAATTTCGAGAAAGAGAGAAGTATAATAAACCAATAAGCACAAGAATTACCAGAAAAGAGTATAGTGTTGAGCGAAGAATTGAAGATATTAGAAAAATATTGCAAGTTAGAGAAAGTGTTCTATTCTTAGAATTGTTTAATGAAGGAAATAAGGAGTTTTTGATTGTAACATTTTTAGCAGTTCTTACTATGAGTAAAGATGAAGAAATATTATTAAGACAAGAAGATAATTTTAAACCAATAATAATTGAGAGGAAGGTGAAATAATGAATAAATTAGGTGTTTTAGAAGGAATTTTGTTTGTTGTAGGTGATGAGGGTATTAATTTAAAAAATTTGTGTGAAGTAATGAATATTAATATTGAAGAAGCAAAAGAGTTGTTATTAAAGCTTAAAGAAAGTTATGATAGTAATGAACGAGGAATAAGAATTAGTTATCTTGGTGATGCTTTTAAACTTACAACGAAAGAAGAACATAAAGAATATTATCAAAAGTTAGTAGAAAATCCGGAGGCTAATACTCTTAGTCCATCTAGTTTAGAAGTCTTGGCAATTATTGCTTATAATCAACCAATAACAAGAGTGGAAATTGATACAATGAGAGGGGTAAGTAGTAGTCATATTATAAGAAAATTGGTAGCTAAGGGTTTAATTAAAGAAGCAGGAAAGTCAAAGATGCCAGGAAGACCTAATTTATATCGAACAACAAGTGAATTTTTGGATTGTTTTGGACTTTCTAGTTTAAGTGAATTACCACAGTTGGATATTGAAGAAGCTAAAGAAGATGAAAAAGAATTATTTACATCTATTTATAAAGAGGATGATAATGAAATGGGAATTTAGTCGCGAACTTTTAAAAGAAGATTTTAGTAAAAGGGAAAATATTACATTGAATTATCTTTTGTTTTTAGAAGAGATAATTAATAAACAGGAGATTAATTTTGAAACAATAAGAGAAGTTAATTTTAAAAAATGCAAGTTTAGTAATGTTTTATTTGAAAATACTTTTTTGGGTAGTGTTAAGTTTCAGAATTGTGAATTTAATAATGTTACTTTTAGTGATTGTTCATTTAATAAAGTGGATTTTGATAATTGTAAATTAATAAGTGTTTCAATATATCAGTGTAATATTAGTAATTTAAGTATTGAAGAAAGTAAAATTGAATATGCGAAGATAGAAAATTCTATTATAAAAAATAGTTTAATGGATGATGTTATATTTATGGAAAATATTCATAGACATAATAAGTATGAATATATTAATTTTTATAAATGTAGATTTGTTTTAGATAATTTTATTGATACAAATTTTAAAGAATGTGATTTAAAAACATGTCATTTTGAAGATGTTAAAATTAATTTAGATGAATTTATTAGTTCAAAATTATCAATGTTAAATATAATAGAATTATTAAGTTCTAAAGGAATTATAATTGAAGAATGAGAAAAACATGATATAATAAATAATGGGTGATAGTATGGCTTATATTGAACTAAAAAATGTTAAAAAAGAATATGTTATGGGTAGTGTTAAAATTGTGGCTGCCCATGATGTGTCTTTTGAAATTCAAAAAGGAGAACTTGTTGTTATATTAGGTCCTAGTGGAGCAGGAAAAACAACTATTCTAAATATTTTAGGGGGAATGGATTCGGCTACATCTGGGAAGATTGTTGTAGATAATGAAGATATAACTGCTTATAAAAGAAAAGAGTTAATAGGATATCGGCGTAATAGTATTGGTTTTGTTTTTCAGTTTTATAATTTAGTTCAGAATTTAACTGCTTTGGAAAATGTAGAGTTAGCTGTTCAAATATGTAAAAATCCTTTAGATCCGGCAGAAGTGTTGGAACAGGTTGGTTTGAAGGATAGAATGAATAATTTTCCGGCTCAACTATCGGGAGGTGAACAACAAAGGGTAGCTATAGCTAGAGCTATAGCTAAAAATCCTAAATTGCTTTTATGTGATGAACCAACAGGAGCATTAGATTCTAAGACTGGTATAAAAGTGTTGGACTTACTACAAAAATCATGCCGTAATATGGGAATGACTACTGTTATTATTACGCACAATGCTATAATAAGCCAAATTGCTGATAAAGTTATTCGTTTAAAAAATGGGACGATTGAAGAAATTATAATTAATAAAAAACCTAAAGATGTAAAGGAGCTTGATTGGTGATGCGACTTTTATACAAGCTTTCTTTTACGAAGATGCGTAAAAATATTGGTAGGTTTTTATCTGTTTTATTTATTGTTGCTTTAGGTGTTGGTTTTTTTGCGGGACTTAGAGAAACAACTCCAGATATTCAGTTTACTCTTGATAATTATTATGATGAACATAATTTAATGGATTTTAAAATTGTTAGTACGATGGGTTTAACGGAAGATGACGTATCAAGTATAAAAGCATTAGAGTATGTAGAAAAAGTAATTCCAAGCTACTCAGTGGATGTTTTAATTGGTGGGGAAGAAGTAAGGGTTCATGCAATTGAAGAAGATATTAACAATGTGGATTTAAAAGAAGGAAGAATGCCCGAAGCAAATACAGAATGTGTGGCTGATCATACCAAATATGAACTTGGAGATACTCTAAGTATCACGCAAATGAGTACGGAAGGCATACTTACCGTTACAGAATATACCGTTGTAGGACTCGTAGATTCTCCTCTTTATTTAAGTAGACAAATGGGTATTGCTAGTATTGGTACCGGAGAACTTGCGTCTTTTATCTATGTGGCTAAAGAAAACTTTAATTCCGAATATTATACAGAAATTTATATTACTGCTAAGAATGCAACAGAAGAAGTAGCTTATGAAAATGGTTACGAGGATCAAGTAAATTTACTGTTTGCCGATTTAGAAGAATTAGCTCCCATTAGAGAAACCAAAAGATATGAAGAAATATTAGAAGAAGCAACACTTGAGATTAGAAGAATTGAAAGCGAAGCAGAAACAAAATTATCATCCGCACAAGCTGAACTAGATGATGCCTTAGCCCAAATTAATGAGGGAAGAGAGGAAATTGCGAGTGCTAGAAATGAATTAAATCAAAGTGAAAACACTCTTAATATGGAAGAACAAAATGGCTTAACCGAGATTAACAATGCTAGAAACACTTGGCAATCAAACTATGATTTATTTTTAGCTACTTTATCAAGTGCTGGTCTAACGGAGGACACTTTAGAGTCAACTCTAGATACCCTAAATACCCAAATTACCAACATGACCAACCTGTTAAACGCTACCTCACCAGATGACCCGAATTATGCTATCTATGAAAGAGCTTTAAATAGCTTAAATGCAAACAAAACAAATTTAGAGACTTTAATTACTACGAAAGAAACTCTTGATACTAGCAAAGAAGAAATAGATCAAAGTGAGACTCTACTAACGAATCAAATTGCTAGTGCTCGCACGGAAATTGCGAGTGCTAGAGCCGAGTTAGAAGCAAATGAAGAAGAGTTAGACAATGTTTACCAAGAGTACTTAGATGGCCTAAATACTTTAAATGAAGAGCGAGCAAATGTGGAATCTCAAATCAATGAAGCTCGTCTTGCCTTAGAGAAAATCGAAAAACCAGAGTGGTACTTACTAGATAGAACAGACAACAATGGTTATTCTAGTATTTGGGATGATGCCACGAAAGTAGATGCTATAGCGGGTATTTTCCCAATCTTCTTTATCGTTGTAGTAGCCCTTATGTGCTTTAATACCATGAATAGAATGGTTGAAGAGGAACGGGGAGAAATTGGTATATTAACTTCTTTAGGATATAATAATTTTAAGATTATTAATGGTTATTTATTTTATATCTTTTTTGCCACAGTAATTGGTGTAACTATTGGGCTACTAGTAGGTTATACATTAATACCAAATGTTATTTATAGTATTTATAATGCTAATTATATTCTCCCAAGTTTGCAAATTAATATAAAGTTATTGCCTTTTTTCATAATGATTTTAATTACTTTAGGATTAATGTCAATGATAGCAATTATTTCTTGTTTAAAAGAATTAAAAAATGTTCCAGCGACTATTTTAAGACCAGCGGCTCCTAAAGCCGGAAAGAAAGTGTTTTTGGAACATATAAAATTTATTTGGAAAAGATTATCTTTTACGGGTAAAGTAACAGCTAGAAATATGTTTAGGTATAAAAAAAGAATTATTATGACGGTACTCGGTGTTGTTGGATCAACTGCTCTTTTACTTACCGGTTTTGGGCTTAGAGATAGTATTAGTGGTCTTGCAGATTTACAATATGGCCATATTAATCATTATGATGCTTTATTTGTCTTCCAAAATTCATTTACAGAGATAAATAGTGATATTAAAACTAGATTAGAAGATGATTATATTTTAGAATACTTACCTATTTATCAAGCTTCATTTACTTTTGAGGCTAAGGATTTAACTCATGATGTTTATTTAATTGTTTTATCTGATACTAGTAACATTGATGATTATATTACATTTACTAGTAAAGTAAATGATGAATTTACATTTCCGAATGATGGAGTTGTAATAAGTGAGAAAATGGCAAGTTTATTAAATGTAGAGATTGGAGATTTTATTAAAGTAAGAAATAGTAATAATGAATTAGTTTTATTACCAGTATCAGAAATAGTGGAAAATTATACGCTTCATTATATTTATATGACTCCATCTGTTTATGAAAAATATTTTGAAAATACTGTTATGTACAATATGATAATGGCTAATTTAGATGATGAAATAGATCATGATGAATTATCAAGAAGTTGGATGGATTCTGGACTTATCAGTACAATTAATTATACGGAAGATAATATAGAAGTTTTTGATAATATGGTAGGAGGATTAAATTTAATAGTATTACTTATTATTGGAGCTTCATGTATGCTTGCATTTATCGTTTTATATAACCTAACAACTATTAATATAGCTGAGAGAATTAGAGAGATATCAACTCTTAAAGTATTAGGGTTCTATGATAAAGAAGTATCTAGTTATGTATATAGAGAGACTTTATTTTTAACTATTATTGGTATTTTAATTGGTTTAGGAACAGGTATATTTTTACATATGTATGTTATTAATGTTGCTGAAACAGATAATATTTTATTCTTACATGATATTTTATGGCCAAGCTACATATATTCATTTTTAATTATTATTATATTCACTATAATTGTTCAAATTATTACCAACCAAAGATTAAAGAAAATAGATATGGTTGAATCTCTAAAATCAGTTGAATAACAAAAGCACCTTTAGGGGTGCTTTTAAAAAAGCTAAGATTGTACATTTCCAACTAAAATTTTATTAATAACAACATTAATTTCGTGAGTTTCTTTAAAAGTCATATAATAGTGGTAGTTTATAAAATCTTCTAAATTATTCTTAGTTATTTATCATCTTGTTTAAGTATTCATCTCGAGTAATTGAGTAACTTATTAAATCATTTCTGAAGCCTTGCTTATCAATAATTCTACTTCTTAAAGTTCCTTCATATTTCATTCCCACTTTTTGCATAACTTTGCCACTCGCAGGATTTAAATGAAGATGTTCGGCATAAATGGTATCTGCTTCAGCTTCTAAAAATAAATATTTCATTACTCCTAGCAAAGCTTCTGTAGCATATCCTTGATTCCAGTATTTTTCTCCATAACAATAGCCAATGCTACAAGTACCATAATCCAAATACTTTTTTGATACATCAATTGTACCTATGACATCTTTGTTATTCTTAAGTTCTACTATCCATCGAAATGTTTTGGGGTTTTTATATTCTTCTAGCCATGAAGTATAAAGACTTAAGGTTTCATTAACACTTTCGTGTTTTTTCCATAAAACATATCTATCAACAATATTACTATGACACCAATTTTCATATGCTTGATAAGCATCTTCTAGCTTTACTTTTCTTAAAATAAGTCTTTTGGTTTCAATTGTTTTTGTACCTATATATTTCATAATATCCTTATTTCTTATTTAAATTTTATCAAATAAAAATTATAAAATCTATTTAAATTATTGATTAATTAACTTAATTATGATATTTTAAAGGTGGTGATATTATGGCGATTGGCTATATAAATAGTAAAGGATTTTTTCTATTGGGAAATAATGTGAAATTTAGGGGGAAATGTTTGTTTATAAGTGAATCGTTTTTAAATAATTATGTTGCCCATTATAGTGATGGTAGAGGTAGTTTTATTATTAGTGGTCTTGGAGATTTAGTTAGTTATTTAGTTTCTAATGATGATAAGTTACCAATTGTTTTAAAGGGGTTTAATAATGTTTTTTTAGCAGATATAAAAATACATTATTATATGGCTAAAAAATCATTAGAACAAGATGATAAAAAGAAAATACTTAAGCAGGTGGGAGATAGGTATTTTAATATGTTAAAAGAACTTTATTTTGATAATCCGGAGGAAGCACGAGCAATAATAAAAGAAAATATGCAAAAAGTTGGGTTATTAGAAAAAGATTTTAAAGATAAATTAGTAAGGAGTAAATAATAATATGTTAGATAATATAGAAGTGTTATATCATAGTAGTATTAGAATAAAAAGAGATTTAGTCATTTATTTTGATCCTTTTAAAATAAATAAAGAATATAATGATGCCGATATAATTTTTATTACACATAATCATTATGATCATTATTCTCCTGAAGATATAAAAAAGGTAAGAAAAAAAGATACTGTTGTAGTAGCACCAATAGATTTGCTAGATGATCTGTTGTTACTTCTATTTGCCAAAGAGAGTATAATACTTGTAAAGCCTGATGAGAAATATAATGTTAAAGGAATAGATTTTAAAACTATAAGAGCCTATAATATAAATAAAAACTTTCATTTAAAAGAATATAATTGGGTGGGGTATTTAGTTACAATAAAGGATATTATTTATTATATTGCAGGTGATACGGATGTCACTGATGAAAATAAACAAGTGAAATGTGATGTTGCCTTTGTACCAGTTGGGGGAACTTATACGATGGATTATAAAGAAGCGGCTAAATTTGTTAATGAAATAAAGCCAAAAATAGCAGTGCCTACGCATTATGGTGAGGTGGTTGGATCAAAAGAAGATGGTAAGAATTTTAGTAGATTATTAAATTCCAATATTAAATATAAAATTTATATAGAGTGAATATAGGAGGGATATAAAATGGAATATGTAATTACTTTTATTGAAGGGATTGCTTCTTTTATTTCGCCGTGTATATTGCCCGTAATACCTATTTATATTTCTTATTTTGCGACGGAAAGTAAGAGTATGAAAAGGTCTATTATTAATTCCCTAGGCTTTGTTTTAGGATTTAGTATTATATTTATGCTTTTAGGGGTTTTTGCAGGAAGTTTTGGAAGTGTTGTTCACCAGTATGCCGATTATATAAATATTTTGTTTGGGCTATTCTTAG
>CALVHJ010000039.1 GCA_944327425.1 uncultured Bacilli bacterium | reverse complement strand
TAAAAAACAAATTAGTACGGGAGCAACTCTCGGAAATAAGGTCTGTATAGTACGAAAGTGCAGCAGAAAAAAACTAATCGTGAGGTTAGGCGAATTAATGTAAATTAATTCTTATGTTCAATTGACATTTATTGTGTTTATGAGTATACTTTTAATATGAGGGATTGATTTATGAGAATAGTATATAAAAGAAGTTTAGCTTTCATTGGTTTATTAATTGCTATTAGTGGTACAGTAGGTATTCTTTATTTGTTCTATGATAAAGTTATCGCTGATGAAACTATTGTTATTGTAGATAATGAATTATCCATTAATTATTTAGATGGTAATAGTGTTGTTACCAATGGTGAATATCGCCTATCAGTTACTAATAATGGAACTAATGACGTTTATTATAGTATTAATGCTAATGATATTAAAGCATCTAATAACGCTGTTACTTATGAAATAACTTCCAAAGATACGGATATTGCCATAAATCCAACCACTTTAGATATAAGTAATCCTATTCTAATAAATAGTATCTTAATAAATCCCGGTGATACGCAAAATTTTACTATCAAAATAAGTGATAACACAGCTACAACCTTTAAAATAAGCATCGAAAAGCTAAACGATATTGAAGAGTATTTTTATATGACTATTTTAAACAATAATGAAGTAAAAAAAGAAAGTGCAACAAATGTTAGCGAAGAAGTATCTATTACTAACGAAGGGCTAATTGAAAGCGTTGATGATGATGGCGTAACCTATTATTTTCGTGGGGCAGTAGATAACAATTACGTATACTTTGCCGGTATTACTTGGCGAATCGTCCGTATAAATGGCGATGGTACTGTTAAACTAGTTACTAATGAGTTGATTGATACTTTAGCTAACTATAATAGTAATGCCGAAGACTATGAAGTGTTTTCTGATACAGATATTTATGAGACTTTAAATACTTTTTACAATACTAATTTAAAAACTTATGATAATTATATAGCTAATACTAAATATTGCAGTGAATCATCAAAGATAGAAGATACTTATAATGCTTATACAAGAATTGTTACTAACAAGATACCTTCATTTAATTGTTTAGGTGATCGCTTAACTAATAAAATTGGTTTATTAACCGCTGATGAAGTAGTTTATGCCGGAACTTCATATGATACTGAAAATAAAAACTTTTACTTATATAATGAAGAAATAGAAAATCTTTGGTGGACTATGACTTTAAGTAAAAATGAAGATGATGACTTTAATCCTTTTGCCATTGATGAAGATGGGAAGTTAACCGATGATGTTTCCGGTACGCTTATTAGAGGAGTTAGACCAACAATAAACTTAAATAGACAAGTAATTGTAACCGGAGAAGGAACTATTAATAACCCATATGTTGTAAACTAATTTGTAAATAAATTGAAAAACAAATGTAAATGAAATAAATCCTCTTTTATTATTTGTTTTTTTTTGGTAGAATATAGATGTGGTGATATTATTATGGAAATTATTAATGACATGATAAATTTTTTAAAAACACTTTCGTTTGTAGATGTAGTTTTCTTTTTCGCAGTTTTAGCTCTAATGTTATTAGTAATTGTTTTAATATATTTTCTAAGAGAAAATGATATTGAACTAAATAATAATATCTTCCCAAATGATTTTAATAAACCTGATATAGAAGAAAACAAGGAAATGGCCAGCTTAAAAGAAATAACTGAAGCTTTAGAACAAGCTGAACCAAGTACTATAAACTTAAATAAATACGAAGAAGAACAAGAAGAAAAAGCAATTATTAGTTATGATGAATTATTAAAAAGGAAGAATGATTTTGCTATAAATTATTCTGATGAAGATGTCTTTGATGATGATTTAATTGTCAAAAAAGTAGATTTAGATAATTTAGTAAATAAGGATATTGTTGAAAAGCCAAAGATAAAAGTATCAGTTATTTCTTATGAAAAAGAAGAGGCTTTTTTAGAAGCCTTAAAGCAATTGCAACAAAAATTAAATTAATAGTTTAAGGGGGTAAACAATGAAATTTAAAATTATTACATTAGGCTGTAAAGTAAATGCTTATGAAAGTGAATATATGTTAGAAGAACTATTACGTAATAGTTATATTTATGATGCAGAAAATCCTGATATTATTATAATTAATACTTGTAGTGTAACTAATACCGCTGATACTAAATCTCTAAAAATAGTTAGAAGAGAAAAAAGAAAGTATCCTAATTCTATATTAGTAGTAGTTGGTTGTAGTGTCCAAAATAATTTAGAAAAATATAAAGATTTAAATATAGATATCCTTTTAGGAAACAAAAACAAAAGCCAAATTATTCCATTAATTACAAAATATTTAGAAGATAAAGAAAAATATGTTTATTATACTCAAGAAAGAGATTTACCATTTGAAAACATGCGTATAGCTAAATTTACCACGCATACAAGAGCATTTCTAAAGATCCAAGATGGTTGTAATAATTTTTGCTCTTACTGCATCATTCCTTATTTAAGAGGATCTATTCGTTCCAAAGATTTTTTAGAAGCTATAGATGAAGTAAAAACTTTAGTAAAAAATGGCCACAAAGAAATTGTTTTAACGGGAATACATACGGGAAGCTATAACAATTCTGGGCATGATTTAAGTGATTTAATAGAAGCATTATCATTAATTGATGGTTTAGAAAGAATACGTATTTCTAGTATCGAAATTACCGAATTAAATGCTAAATTTTTAAAATTATTAAAAAACAACTCTAAAATAGCTAATCATCTTCACATACCTCTGCAAAGTGGTAGTGATACCGTATTAAAAAAAATGAATCGTAAATATGATAAAGCTTATTTTGAAAATAAAATTAAAGAAATAAGAAGTATTCGTCCCGATATATCTATAACAACTGACTGCATTGTTGGTCATCCTTATGAATCAGAGGAGTGCTTTTTAGAATATGTAGAATTTTGTAAAAAAATAAATTTTAGTAAACTTCATGTTTTTCCATATTCTCCTAGAACTGGTACAGCCTCATCCTTAATGCCTCCAGTAAAAAGTGAAGTAAAAAAAGAAAGGACTAACATCTTATTATCTTTATCTAAAAGTTTAGAAGAAAATTATTATCAAAAGTTTATTGGTAAGACTCTTGATATTTTAACTGAAGAATATTCTGATAATTACACTATAGGTACAACTTCTAATTATATTAAAGTATATTTAGAAGGAGAATATAAACTAAATAAATTATATTCCTGTGTTATTGATAAAGTAGTAAATGGTATATCTTATGCCCATATAGTGGGTTGCTTAAATTAAATATTTAAGTTATAATTAAGAAGGTGAGTAGAATGGAAAAAAGATTTTTTGACTGGGCTAAAGACCCCGATTTAAATGAAAGTTCAAAGTTAATAAATATGCCTGCCAGTGCTGAGCAAAAATTTGCTGATTTAGAAGATGGTTATCATATGAGTGAAAAAGGCATGCTAGAAAAAGAATTTACTATAGATATACCCAAACGCTATGAAGATATCGAATATGATCCTAAAAACATCCAGTTTGATCAAAAAGGCCGTTCTTATTTTTTGGATAAAGATAAAAGAAGAATGTATGTTGATAATCTAAATAATATATATCATTTAAGTATAAATGAATTTGGTAGTGAAGAAGAGTATATTGAAACCCAAACTGGACCCTTATTTTTTAAAAATTCTGAGCATACTTTAGCCACTGATTTACAAGGTAAAGTATATATATATTCTCCTCAAAAAAGAAGTTATATATATGAAGCCAATATTGTTTTATTCCCTAAAGAAAATTTAAAACGTTAATTTATAGGAGTAAAAAGTATGGAATACATCAAAGGAAAAATAAGAAACATCATCTATCAAAATGAAGATAATGGCTACGTAGTAGCTGTTTTTCGCATTAAAGAAACAAATGATCCTAAGATGTCCGAATATGTTGGTAAAACAGTTACCATAACCGGGACATTTCTTGATATAAATGACGAAGAAACCTTTATTTTATATGGACTTTCCACTAGGCATGAACGTTTTGGTTTCCAATATCAAGTAAAAAGCTATGAAAAAGAACGTATTAGCTCTAAAGAAGCCTTAATTGAATTTTTATCAAGTTCTCTTATTAAGGGCTGTGGTGAAAAAACTGCCGAGAAAATAGTTGAAACTTTAGGACTAGATGCTATTGATAAAATTAAAAATGATGAACACGCTCTTGATATTATCAATATAACTGATTCTAAGAAAAAAGCTATAAGATCATCTTTACTAGAGTATTCTGATGCTGATGATGCTTTATTAAAATTAAAAGAATTAGGTTTTAGTATTTCTGAAGCTACCAAAATATATAAGAAATATGGGCCTTCTACTAAATATATTATTGAATCAAATCTATATGTCTTAACCGAAATAATGGATTTTAATAAAATTGATATAATTTATAAGAGTTTTCATGATGAAGAAGATCCTACTAGACTAAAAGCTTGTATAGTTGAAGCTATGCATCGCCTAAGTAATAAAGTAGGTGATACATATTACAAAGTTGAAGAAATTAAAGATGCCTTAAAAAAAGAATTTGGTCTAATTTTAGATGAAATTACTTTTGAAAGTATTATCTATAATTTAGAAGAAGAAAATAAAATAGTGTTAGAAGCTGATAACTACTATTTAACCGAATATTATGAAGCTGAAAAAGACATAACAGAAAATCTATATGCTCTAAATGCCAATAATCCTACACCATTTTATGATTTTGTAGGAGAAATAGCTAAATTAGAAGAAGAAAACAATGTTAATTATAACATAGATCAAAAAAACGCCATTAAAAAAGCTTTAGAAAATAAAATAACCATAATTTCTGGTGGTCCTGGAACGGGAAAAACAACCATCATAAATGCCATTGTAAAGCTATATATAAAAATGCATGATTATTCTCCAATGGAAGTTTTAGCCAATATCGCTCTTCTAGCTCCTACTGGCCGAGCTAGTAAAAAAATTAGTTCATCAACAGGACTACCCGCCATGACTATACATCGCTTCTTAAAATGGAACAAAGACACCAATAATTTTGGGGTTAATGAATATCATAAGGCCAAAGAAAATTTAATTATTGTTGATGAGATGAGTATGATAGACATAACTTTATTTGATGCTCTTTTAAAAGGAATTAAAAGTAATGTGCAACTTATAATGGTCGGGGATATAGATCAACTACCAAGTGTTGGACCAGGGCTTATTTTAAGTGATTTAATTGAGAGTGATCTTTTCACTTTTTGTCCTTTAGAGCATATTTATCGTCAAAGTAATAACTCATATATTCCTTATTTAGCTTTAGAAATTAAAAATAAGGATTTATCAAACGACTTTTTAAGTCAAAAAGATGATTATAATTTTTTAAGCGTTGAAGGAAAATATATTAAAGAAATGATCAGAAAAATATGTTTAATGAGCAAAGAAAAAGGCTTAAATGAAGAAGATATTCAAATTTTAGCACCTATGTATAAAGGCGAAAATGGTATAGATAATTTAAATATAATACTTCAAGAATTATTTAATCCTAAACAAAAAGAGAAAACCGAAATTAAATATGGAGATATAATTTATCGTGAACAAGATAAAGTTTTACAACTTCAAAATAATCCTGATAACAATGTTTTTAATGGTGATATTGGTTACATAAGAAAAATAATCCCTAAAACTAATAAAACCAAAGATTTAATCATTATTGATTTTGAAGGTATAAAAGTTGAATATACCAAAGAAGAACTAAATCAAATAAAACATGCTTATGCTATAACCATTCACAAAAGTCAAGGAAGCGAATTTCCTCATGTTATTTTACCAATATCCCAAAGTTACTATAAAATGCTTTACAACAAACTTATATATACTGGTGTATCACGGGCTAAAAAAAGTTTGGTAATTATTGGTGAAGAAAAAGCTTTTATGATGGCTGTTAATAACGATTATTCATCTAAGCGAAAAACCATGTTAAAAGAAAAGTTAGTGCATAAATTTGTTAATAATCGTTAATACTATTATTGAGGTGTTAATGATGAAAAAATTAATGGTTGGTAGTGTTATTGCCATGGCCGCAGGAGCTGGTATGATGGCTTATGCTCTAAATAATAAAAGTACAAAGAAAAAAGCTTCAAAGCTCGTAAATAATGCTATGGATATGGCAAATAACAAAATTAACACTATGAAATAGAGAGCTAATCTCTATTTTTATTTTTGCTAAAAATTAACAGCGAAAGGAGTGTATTTTAATGAATAATTATGTCAATACTTTATATCATGAAATTTATATAGAAGAAGTCTATTCTCATGATTTAGATAAAATAATAAAAGAAAAGCAAAATGAATTGCTTGCTAAAATAAAAGGCGAAAATGCTAAAGGAAGCACTTATAACATCTCTTATAAACTTAACTTTTATCAAAATCTGGCAACTATTCATTTTACTGTTTATGTATATAGTGGCGGTGCTCATGATATACGCTATGATAAAATTTATTATTATGATTTAAATAATGGTAAATTTCTAGAATTAGAAGATTTAATTACGAATGAAACTAAATTTTTTAAAAAAATTAGTGCTATATCAAAAGAAATTCTTAAAAAAGAAAAAAAGGAACTAATTTATGAAGATGCCTATTTAGTTGAAGATGGTTTAAAACCAACAAAAGAAAATTTTCAAAATATTATCTTTGAAGCAACAGCCATAAAAATAATATTTCCCCCTTATCAAGTTGGTCCATGGAGTAGTGGGGAAATTAATGTGGAAATTCCTTATCAAGATATAGCAGACTATCTAAAAATATGATAAAATAAATATGTTCACTCGTTAGAAAGGACTGTATGAAGTTAAATACAGAAGAACTTTATTTAGTGCATGGTGGCTCAGTACGTACTATTTGGGATGCTATAACAAGATTAATGCGTACTATTCATATTTATTATTTAATGCATAAATTATTTATCGATTAAATAAGACTAGAGAAAATTCTAGTCTTTTAATATGTTATAAATTTCTTCACTAGTTTTTTTAGCTTTAGACTTATTTGGACCAAAATTAGGTAAAACGTGCATATGAAAGTGTTTTACTTGTTGACTATCACCATAATTCATTAGTAAAGTTAAAGCCTTAGCATTTAGTTTTTCCATAATCCTTGGACCCATTTTTTTAGCTACCTCAAAAACATGATTAATAATATCGCTATCTAATTCCAAATAATCAGTATAATGCTTTTTAGGAATAATTAAAGCATGGCCATCTACATTTGGATTAACATCCATAATAACCAAAACTTGCTCATCTTCAAATAAAACATTACTAGGTATTTCCCCTTTAACAATTTTACAAAATACACAATCCATTTTCATCACCATCCTAATTATAACAAAAAAGAGCAAAAAATTATATCTTTTTTAGTGAACTTTTATAATCTCTTGCATAGATTAAAATAGAGGAGGAATCAAATTGGCAAGTTTTAAAGAGATTGTTACCAAAGCTGTAATTGGTAAAGCAAAGAAAACCAGTGTATCAAAATTTTCTATAACTCCTGAAGAAAATCCTGATACAGTTTTAGGCTGTTGGGTTATTAATCATACTTTTGAAGGAAGAAATAATAACGGCGTAGTTTATGTTTTTGGAGGTTTTGACGTAAACGTATGGTATTCATATAACAATGATACCAAAACATCTGTTGCTACTAAACATTTTAATTATGAAGATAAAATGAATATTCGCCTAAAAGATGGAGCAGTTTTAAACGATGCATCAGAAATCATTGTAAGAAGCTTAACGCAACCAACTGTAACAGATGTAACAGTTGAAAATGGTGTTGTAAGTTTATCTGTTGAAAAAGAATTAGGTATTGAAATTGTTGGTAATACTATGATAAAAGTAAGTGTTGAAGATGAAGAAGATGATTATGATGTAATAGAAGATTTAGATGAAGAAGAAATGGATGAAGTAATAAAAGAAATAGATGAGGATTATTTAAAATAGTGTCAACCAAAAATAGTTGACACCTCGTCTATTATATGTTAAAATGTAGTAACAAAGGAGGAGTAATTATGGCAGTTAAATTAAGACTTAAAAGAATGGGGTCTAAACAAAAACCATTTTATCGTATTGTTGCTGCTGATGCTAGAAGTCCAAGAGATGGTAGATTTATTGAAACTATAGGTACTTATAATCCTATAAAAAAACCAGCAGAGGTAAGTATTAATGAAGATTTAGCTTTAAAATGGTTAAAAAATGGAGCAATTCCTACTGATACTGTTCGTTCTATTCTTTCTAAAGAAGGAATAATGACTAAGTATTCAGAATCTAAAGAATCAGGTAAGTAGTATGGAAATAACAGAGTTTGCAACCTATTTAATAAAAAATATTGTAAAAAATCCCGATTTAGTACGTGTTAGTGCTTTCCATCAGGATGAAGATGATACTATTTTAGAAATTTTAGTTTCTGATGAAGACATGGGCACTGTTATTGGCAAGGGTGGAAAAACCGCAAAAGCCCTTAGAACCATAATTTTTGCTTATGCTTATTTAAATAACATTAAAAATATTAAAATTAATATTGATTCATTTTAAAAATTCCTTCGGGAATTTTTTTAATCTTTATTATTTACCAAAAGAACTCTTGAAATGTTTTTCTAATTAGATTAAAATATAAATAGGTAAAACCAACAAGATAAATCAAAAGAAAGTGAGTTTTAATTATGAAAGAATTTGATCAAAAAATAACGAAGTCAATTTTAACAGGTGTCCAACCCTCAGGCGTTATTACTCTTGGCAATTATATAGGTGCCATAAAACAAATGGTAAGAATGCAAGATGAATTTAAATCATATATTTTTATTGCTGATATGCATGCTATAACCATTCCTCAAGATCCTGCTTCTCTACATAAAAATATTCGCAGCCTAGTAGCTTTATATCTTGCTTGTGGAATAGATCCTAATAAAAATATAATATTTATCCAGTCTGAAAATGAATATCATGCTAATATATCTTGGTTACTTGAATGCAACACTCCTTTTGGCGAACTATCACGGATGACCCAATTTAAAGATAAAAGTAGTAAGAATGTTAATTTTTATGCCGGACTATTTACTTATCCTGTTTTAATGGCTGCTGATATTCTAGCTTATGATGTAGATTATGTACCGGTTGGCATCGATCAAAAGCAACATGTTGAACTAGCTCGTAATATAGCTGAAAGATTCAACAAAAAGTATGGAGAAACTTTTAAAATACCTGATGCTTATATAACAAAATCAGGGACTAAAATTATGGATTTAGTTAATCCCGATAAAAAGATGAGTAAATCAAGTGCTAACCAAAAAGGCGTTATTTATATATTAGATGATTTAAAAGTTATCCAAAAAAAGATTATGTCTGCCACCACCGATAGTGAATGTTTAATTAAGTATGATCCCGAAAATAAACCAGGAATTAGTAATTTAATAAATATTTGTGTTGCTCTAACTGGCAAAAAGGTAGAAGAAATTGAAAGGGATTTTGCGGGCAAAAATTATGGTGAATTTAAAAAATATGTTGCTAATATAGTAACAACTGAAATTAGTAGTATTCAAAAAAGATATTATGACATTATAAATAGTAGTACCCTTGATAAAATATTAGATGAAAATATCAAAATAACTCGCGAAATTGCTAAAAACAAATTTATGCTAATGAAAGAAAAAATGGGACTATATAAATAATTGACTTCCTTTAATCTTAATAGTATACTTAATATAGAAAGTAGGATTATATGAAAAAAAGAATTATTAGTGCGATAGTAATGCTTGCTATTGTTATTCCAATTGTATGGTATGGTGGTAGTATATTTAGACTTGGTGTAGGTATTGTAAGCATCTTAGCCTTAAAAGAAATGTTAGATTTAAAGAAAAGCCATCATCAATTACCCATATTAGTAGAACTTATTGCGGTTATTTCTTTACTTTTAATTGTTTTGGCCGAATATGATGGCTACTCCATTTTATTTGGCATCACTTATCGAGGCCTTGCTATATTACTTTTAAGTTTACTAGGTTTATCGATATTTTACGATGAAAAAAAGTATACAGCAACGGATGCTTTATTTCTAATCGGTTCCGTTTTATTACTTGGCGTTTCTTTTAATGCGATGATACTAGCACGTATGACTGATTTATACCTTTTCATCTATCTGATTTTAATCTTTATTTTTACAGATACTTTTGCTATGCTTTCAGGAATGCTTTTTGGGCGTCATAAACTAATACCCAAAGTAAGTCCTAAAAAAACCGTTGAAGGAAGTGTTTTAGGATCCATCATTGGTACCATTGTAGCATCCTTGTTTTATCACTTTTTTGTTAATGATATTACCGTCTTAGTAGCTATTGTTACTCTTATCTTA
The DNA here is from genome assembly GCA_944327425.1 of uncultured Bacilli bacterium. Taxonomy (GTDB): domain Bacteria; phylum Bacillota_I; class Bacilli_A; order RF39; family UBA660; genus Caccenecus. The sequence goes on along the minus strand of CALVHJ010000039.1, from coordinate 480 downwards.
TCAATTATTGGTCAAATAGGCGATTTGATATTTAGTAAGATTAAGAGGGAAAATGACATTAAAGATTTTAGTAATTTAATACCCGGTCATGGCGGTATACTAGACCGTCTTGATAGCACTATTGCTATTATGTTAGCTTTTTTAATATTTTATGGAATTTTATAGGAGGATATTATGTGGTTTATTACACTTTTATTATTAATATTTATTTTAGGATTAATTATTTTGGTTCATGAATTTGGTCATTTTATTACAGCCAAAAAAGCTGGAGTTCACATTTATGAGTTTTCGATTGGTATGGGCCCCTTAATTAAAACCCATAAAGGCAAAGATGGTATCGATTATAATATTAGAGCTTTACCTATCGGGGGCTTTGTTTCCATGGCTGGTGAAGTTTATGAAGATGATGATACTAAAAAAATAAAAAAAGAAGACTTTATGTGTAACAAAAAATGGTGGCAAAGAGTTATTATTTTAGCT
>CALVHJ010000038.1 GCA_944327425.1 uncultured Bacilli bacterium | reverse complement strand
AAGTCTTTTAATATTTCTTCCTTACTAAAAATATATTTAAAACATACATTATCAGTAAGATTTACAAATGTTTTTGTAGGCATATGATACTCCTTCCTATATAAATATATCATAAAGAAAGAGTAACCTTTGTCGAAAGGAGGTAAGAATTTTTAAAAGTTTTGGCGTTTTTAAAGTAAAAAGAATGATTTACACCATTCTTTAACTTATACAAACACCATTAGCACATACATTGTTCATTAAAAATTTTCTGGTACCATTAGCATTTATTATATATTCGGCTGTTACTAGAGCTGGCTCCCCTACCATTTTAACTCTAATCGTTACACTTACTTGAAGGCCAACTACGCCAGTTCCTGCGGTATTTCTTATTTTAATAGCACTTGGATCATATATTAGCGTGTTGCCATCAAAACCTAGGTTACTAAGCTCATTCATTAAACTTGAATAATCACTTGATGTTAAATTTTCAGTATAATCAACATTTGGATTAACGGCACATCCATCACGTCTTAAGTCTATTGATAAAGTATAACTAGTATTATAATTTCCATCACCATATTGACAAGAAGTGGTACTTGCTTCTCTTACTATTACTTCCATCGTTGTAGATTTACCACCAGCTGTAGCAGTTATAGTGACAGTTCCCGCTTTATGACCAGTTATAACACCATTAGATACAGTTGCTATACTTGTATCACTACTTTGCCAACTAACAGTTTTGTTGGTAGCATTCGCTGGATAAATGTAAGCTGTTACAGTTCTACTTTCATTTATATCTAAAGTAATACGTTTGTAATTTAGTGATATGCTAGATACATTAATAATTCCGCTTCCACCTTCATTACCATTTCCGCCTCCTTGATTACCAGTTCCGCCTTCATTTCCACCTTCATTGCCACCGTTTGGTTCTTCGTTCTCTTCTATTACATTCCATCTAGCTGTAAGGGTTAAATCTGATGTTATTGGCGTATTAAAATTGAATAAATTGTTGCCATTATACCAACCAACAAATGTATAACCATCTCTTGTAGGATCGGTTGGTTTACTAATAATGCCGCCTTCTAAAGATTTTATAGCTTTAACTTCGCTTCCTCCAGCACTGTCAAAAGTTACTGTGTATAATGATCCTTCAACTTCTAATATAGTTAATGTTACTTCAATTGGCTCTGTAGTGTTTTCATATATATCACTAGCTATAAGTTTAATGCTATATTCTCCTGGAGCAGTATAGGCTCCATAATCAATAATATTACCATCTTCATCTGTTTCTTCATAATAGGCAATATTACATTCACCATTCACATCATAACAAATGGTAATAAAATCTTCAATATTATATTCTGTACCTTCATATATTTCAACATCGTTAGTTACCAAAGTAGGTGCTTCAGTATCTTCTACAGTTAAATTAACTGTATACTCTTCATTTTGAAGTCTTATTACAATACCATATGTTGTTGGTTTGTTTAAGAATGTTTCAACACAATCATAATCATCATAATTTACTTCTTCTAAAGAATTTATTTCTTCGATAGTTTCATTATCACATAGTGATACATCATAGCTTACTTCAAAATCATCGGGATATACTACTTCTATTTCATTTAAATCAATATTTTCTAATTTGTTAAAATAATCTGTTACTTCTGGGATAGGATCACCAGCTTCAAGTATTAGTTCTTCTTTTAATTCATATTCTGGTATTACTGGTTCTACTGGCGTTGGTTCATCGTTTCTAGTAGCTAAAATAACTATTATTATTATAATAATTAATACTAGAGCAGAGGCACCTATTACTAACCATTTTAATTTATCTTTTTTAGCATATCTTTTAATATAGTTTTCATCAAATATAAATCTTTTTTTCAAGGTTATCCCCTTCCTTATTATATTACTATTTAATATTATCATGTTTTTCTAAAAATTGCTAGATATTATTTAAAGATAAAAGAAAAAATGAGATATTTAATATCCCATTACCATATCTAAAGTTTCATCATTATCAACAAATTCTTTAGTTTCTATTATTTCATATTCAGTTTTGCTGTTTCTGATTACAATATTTTTAATGCCAGCATTAATTATCATTCTTTTACACATGGCACATGGTCTGGCATGACTAACATACTTACCATCAGTTGTTTCGATTCCTACCATATATAATGTTGAGTCTAGACAGTCTTTTCGTGAAGCACTAATTATAGCATTAGCTTCTGCATGAACACTACGGCATAATTCATAACGTTCTCCTCTAGGTATATTCATTTTTTCACGCATACAATAATTTAAGTCATCACAATTTTTTCGACCTCGTGGAGCACCATTATAACCAGTAGCAATAATTTCATCGTTTTTGACAATTACTGCTCCCCATTTTTTTCTAAGACAAGTTGATCTTTCTAGAGCTACTTCAGCCATATCTAAATAATAATTTATTTTGTCCGTTCTATTCACATAATCACTTCCTTTTTTAATTTTAGCAAAAATCCTTTTATCTAGCAATATAAATTAAGAATAAATTAAGAAATTTCCGAAAAGAAAAAAGCATTATTCATTTTTTAATGCTTCTTCTAGTTCTTCTTTGGTCATTTTAGTGTAACCTTTAATTCCTTTAGCTTTAGCTTCTTCTCTTAACTCGGCTAAAGTCTTATCTTCCTTTTCTTCTGGTTCTTCTTCAGAATTTATTTTTCCCGTTTTTACTAATGAATCAATTTGTTCTTTAGTTAAAGTTTCTTTTTCCATTAAAGCATCAGCGAGTAACATAACTAAATCTTTGTTAGCTTTTAATATTTCTTCAGCTTTCTTATAACATTCATCAATTATTTTTCTTACTTCTTCATCAATTTCATGTGCTACTTTATCGGAGAAGTTTTTTGCCTTGCCATAATCACGTCCTAGGAAAACGCCTTCTTGTTTTTCTTCATATTGAACAGGTCCTAAGTCACTCATTCCATATTCAGTTACCATGGCTCTAGCAATATTTGTTGCTCTTCTAAAATCATCTGAAGCACCAGTAGTTACTTCATTTAAGAATAAGCTTTCACTTACACGGCCACCTAATAAGCCAGTTATTTGAGCGGTAAGTTCATTTTTAGTCATAATACCAATTTTTTCTTCTTTAGGAAGCATCATAGTATAACCACCAGCGATACCTCTTGGAATAATTGTGATTTTGTGAACTTCATTAGCATCTTCAAGCTTTAGGCCAATTACAGCATGGCCGGATTCATGAATAGCAACTAATCTTTTTTCTTTATCAGTAATTTTACGACTAACTTTAGCTGGTCCCATTAAAACACGATCAGTAGCTTCATCTATTTCGTCCATGGTAATAGCATCTTTATTACGTCTTACAGCAAGTAAGGCAGCTTCATTAAGCAAGTTTTCAAGATCGGCTCCACTAAAACCAGGAGTTCTTAAACTTAAATTTTTGATGTTTACATCACTTGCTAAAATTTTATTTTTGGCATGTACTTTTAGGATTTGCTCACGTTCATTTGCATCAGGCAAGCTTACAGTTACTTGACGGTCAAAACGTCCAGGACGAAGTAGAGCTGGGTCTAAAACGTCAGGCCTATTGGTAGCAGCCATAATAATAATCCCCTCATTTTCGCCAAAGCCATCCATTTCGGTTAGTAATTGATTTAAGGTTTGTTCACGTTCGTCGTGTCCTCCACCTAAACCAGTTCCTCTTTGACGCCCAACGGCATCTATTTCATCAATGAATATTAGACATGGAGCACTTCTTTTAGCGTCTTTAAACATTTCTCGAACTCTAGATGCACCAACACCAACAAACAATTCAACAAAATCAGATCCACTTATATAGAAAAATGGTACATTGGCCTCACCAGCAACTGCACGAGCAAGTAGGGTTTTACCAGTTCCCGGAGGACCTACAAGTAAAACACCTTTAGGTATTCTAGCACCAAGTTTTTGAAATTTCTTAGGATTTTTTAAAAAGTCAATTAATTCTTTTACTTCTTCTTTCTCTTCTTTTAAGCCAGCTACATCAGAAAATTTAGCTTGATGTTTATCATCACTTAGTTTAGCTCGGCTTTTACCAAAGTCCATAGAGCCTTTATTAGAACTAGCTAATTTAGAGAATAGAATATAGGAAATAACAATTAATAAGACTAATGGTAAAACATTAACAATGATATATAAAACAGGGCTTGATCCAGGATCAGAGGCAGTTTCATATTCAGCTATTTCATTTTCTTCTGTTAAAGTAAGTATATTAGATACTTCTGCTTCGACAACTTTAGTTTCAAATGATTCGTTATCAGCATATCCTTCTAGTTTACCACTTATGTAATAAACAGATTCACTACTTTTAGGCATTATAGTTATTTCGGTAACCTCGCCTTGTTCTAAGGCTGTTAATAATTCACCTGTTGTTAGTTCATTTATTTTTCTACCTCCTAGATTTAGGATTAAGAGAGTAGCAATAATTATAATAAATAAAACTAAATAAGGGAAAAAATTTCTTACAGCGTTGTTTTTCTTTACATCTTTTATATTCATTTTTTATTCCTCCTCATATAAAAGTATTATATCATATATTTGGTCTGTTTCCATATCAAATTTTGATTTTTTTAAACCAGGTAACCAAAGAATGGTGTTTTTACTATCTGTAACAACGGGAATGTTATTTCTTTTTTCTACAGGAATTTTTTCGTCAATTAATATATCCTTTACTTTTTTGTGCCCGCCAAGATTTTTAATCTCTATTTTATCTCCAAATTCTCTAGTTCTTACTTTTAAGGGTAAAGATATTTTAGTACTATCTAATCTTATAGTGTAATTTGATTTGTCAGATGATTTTTTTACTCTTTTTATAACCATTTTATTTGGTAGTGTTACTTTATCCTTTAAAGTATATTCGTATGATTCTTCTTTATTAATCTTAACTATTTTATAATAATTATAACTTTTTATAGCTTGATAATTATTAGGTAAGGTAATGCTACTATTAGTTTTATTATTTCTAATCATACCAATAATTAAATTTGTATGTTTATCATTTATTAAAAATAAATCATCGATATATATATTACTTAAAGTGTATTCTACTACTTTCTTTAAAAGAAATTTATCTAGTTTTTTTAATTCATTTATTTTGATACCTTTTTTATCACTTATGTTCTCTAACAAATCTTTGATATATCTTTCTAAAAAGTTATTTACATTTGTTAGTTCTTCACTAAATTTTAAGTATTTATGGTGAACTAAAGGATCTTCTTTTTTTAAAAAAGGTAATACTTTGGCCCGATAACGATTGCGAGTATATTGAAGCGAAAAATTACTTTCATCAATATAGTATTTTAACCCATTTTTTTGCATGTAAGCGATAATGTCTTCTTTAGTTTCAGTAATTAGTGGTCTTATGATAGTGTATGATTCATAAGCCAGTTCTTTTTTAAAGCCACTGTAACCTTTTAGACTACTACCTCTGGTTAAACGCATTAATATAGTTTCGATTAAATCATCACCATGATGAGCTGTCATTAAGTATTTAGCATGGTATTTTAAAACTAATTGGTTAAAAAATTCATACCTTTTAGTTCGAGCATCATTTTCTAAATTGTCATCATTATATTTTAAAATCTCCATATATTCAAAGATTAAATTATTTTTCTCACATGCTTTTTTAACAAAAACAGCTTCTTCTTCACTTTTTTTTCTTAATTTATGGTTGACATGGGCAACAATTATTTTTAAACCCATAGAACTCTTTAACTCACACAATAAGTGAAGAAGACACATTGAATCTGGTCCACCACTAGTTGCTATAACTATTGTATCATTTTCTTTTAATAACGAATTTAAATATAATAAGACTCTTTTCATAATTTCTCCATGCCTTATTATTTTAACGCATATTACTTTTTATAGCAAGAACTTTTTAATCTATTGGGCTAGTTCTCGATAAAATAGCTTTGATATTCTTTTCAATAGCTTGTAAATTGAATTTGATTATTTCATTTTCAGTAGCAGCTTCTTTTTTTAAAAGATAATCTAGGAAGTGTAAATCGCTTATTTTATCAAGAGCATCATTGTTTTTTAGAAAAGTAAAATATTCTGCTAGAATGCTACTTAAGGTTCCATTATATGTATCAATTGTATTGTCATCTCTTAAAATACCTATACCATAGATGGTAGCAATAAAAGGATTAACTCTTTCTAAAAGATCATCTAATATAAAATTGTTGTTACAATAATTAATAAATGGTAAAACGTCTTCTTGGTGATAAAAACGAATAACAATATTTTCATTAGTTGCTTTTACATGAAATTTGACTACTGATTCAATATTATTGCGAATTAAATAAGAAAAAATGGTTTTTAAGGCACTAATCATGTATTCATATTTTACAGGGAAATATACTTTGTATGATTCGCGATAATTGGCTCTTTTATCTGTATAAAAGCCAATATAATGAGTTGTATTTTCGTTTTTACCAGTTTTTCTAACGATATGTCTTACTAAAGAATTATTTAGACTATCTAAAAAGTTAGTGTAAAATTCTTCAATGTCATTTACTAAAGACTTATCTCTTTTTATTCCTACATATTTTAAAATGTAATAATAATCTTCTTTAGTTAAGTTTTTATTTGTAGTTTTAATATCGCTGGCAATTTGTTTTAAAAAATCATTAATTTTCATACTTATCATTTCCTTTCTTTAAAAGGTATTTTTTTATCACCTATTATTTAAATTATATATTATTTTTTACTTTTTGTACAGAGAAAAACATTCCCTGGGGAATGTTATCCTGTATAATAATCACTTCTTGAATAAAAACGATAACCAGCAGAATTTAAAAATCCAGGTGGTACTATTACTTGAGCTTGAGGTGGTTCATTTGAATACCAACCTTCAGCGACGCCAAAGTGAAGATGAGCTCCGGTTGTACAACTGTCATAACCTCCTCTACTAGTAGATGTACTTCCACCACCAACGGTACCTATAACCGTATTTTGAGTTACAACGTCTCCTACACTAACATTAATGTTTAATAAGTGATAGTAGTAAGTTGTGTATCTTACGCCTCCTACTGTTACTTGAACATAAACCTTGTTTCCACCACAGCTAGTACGATAAGCAACACCACTTACAACACCGGATGCTGCTGCATATACTGCTGTTCCCTCAGCATTACCACCTATGTCAATAGCAGCATGGAATTTATATTTTTGACCAGTTACAGGATGAGTTCGATAACCTTGGGCACTAGTAACTACTCCATAAGTTAAAGGCTTTAACCAACCGCTATTTAAAGGAACATTACTACAACTGCTTAAATAAACATCATCAGCTGTACTTCCTACTGTACTCTTACAAGTTTCTTTATAGCTATCATATAAGTCTTTAGCATTTTTTACTTGAGTTTCTAAGTCTAAAGAAAATTCCGAATATTCCTCAATATTATCATATTGTTCAGCAATTACTTTTTCATAAGATGATATTTGGTTGGCTAATTCTTTTTGCTTTTCTTCTAGTTCAACTTTTAGTTCTTCATTTTTCTTAATCTCTTCTTCTAAGTTTTTAGTTGTTGTTTGAATATAACCAGTTACTTGATTTACTGCTTCTACACGCATGATAAGTTCGGTCATGCTTGAGGCACCGGTTACATATTCAACATAGGCATTTTGACCTTGCATCTGTTGCATGTATAATAATACTTTTTTGGTTTCTTCTTCTAGGGAGGCAATATTTTCATTTGATTCAATAATAGCTAGTTCAGCTTCATCATATTGATCTTCTGCCTCTGTAATTTCTTCTTCAGCTTTATTTATAGCTGCTTGTTTTTCGGCTATTTCATTTTTAGCAGCTTGGGTCATGCTGTCATATTCGTTTTTTTCAGCAAGTAAAGACTCATATTCTCTTCGTAAGTCACCTAAAGTTTGAGCAGCAGCAGCCTCAGCTACATCAGGAGTTATGAAACAAGCAAAAAAAGTGGCTAATATTAAACAAACTCTAAATAAACAATTTATACTTTTCTTTATCATATTTTCAAATACTTCCTTACAGCACGGGCAGAACCAAACATACCAACAATTGAACCAATTAATAAGAGAGAAAGTGATGTTAATAACACAAATGGCATTGGTTTAACTAGTTCAATAATACTAAATGATGAAGATGTACTCATTTGTTCATACATAATTAAGTAACCATAAATCATGATGATGATAGGAATAATTGATCCTAGCACACCTAATAAAAAACCTTCAAAAATAAATGGTAATTTAATTGATGTATTACTACTTCCTACTAAACGCATAATCTCAATCTCACTTCGTCTAGAAAATATTGTTAATTTAATTGTATTGCTAATTAGAAAGGCCGTTACAACAATTAAAGCTACAACCATAACAACTGTTATAGTTTTGATAATATCAAATACTGATATTATATCTTCAACCATTCCTTCGCCATAATTAGCACTTTCGATATTTTCTAACTCTCTAATTGCCAAGGCAGTTGGTCTTAAATCATCAACATTTTCAACTGTTACTATAAATGAGTCTAATAACGGGTTTTCTTCTAGATAATCTAAAGTTGTATTTAGGGTATCAGAGTAGCTTTGCATTTCTAAACGCCACTCCTCTTTACTTTTGGCTGTGACACTTGCAACAGCACTAATATTATTTATTTCTCTTTCAATACTTTCTAATCTTTCGTCAGATGTGTCAGCATCAGCATAAACGACAATAGTTAATTCTTCTTCTAAATCACGGGTTATGTGATTTACATTAACCGTTACAATTATAGCTATTGCTACTAAAACAAGAGTTATAGTTGTACAAAGAATACTTGCAATGCTTAGACTGAAATTTCTAAAGACACTTTTGAAAGAGTCTCTTATACTTCTAACAAAAATTCTACATGCTTTCACTGGCTTTATAACTTCCTTTCTCGTGATCCTCAGATAATACACCACTATCTAGAACAATAACTCTTTTTTTCATACGATTTACTATATCTTTGTCGTGAGTTGCCATGATAATAGTTGTGCCTAGTTCTTGATTAATAGCTTCTAAGACTTCCATTATGCCTTTTGAAGTTTTAGGATCAAGATTTCCAGTAGGCTCATCACAAATTAGTAATTTAGGATTATTGACAATGGCTCTGGCTATACATACTCTTTGTTGTTCACCACCAGATAATTCATTGGGAAAACTTCTAAGTTTATCTTTTAAGCCAACATGATCTAAGGCTTTTATTACTTTGGGACGAATTTCACTGCCTTTCATACCTAAACATTCAAGAGCAAAAGCGACATTTTCATATACAGTTAATTTAGGTAATAGTTTAAAATCTTGGAAAACAATTCCTAATTTACGTCTTAATTTGTATACAGTTCGGTTACGAAGTTTTCCAACATTAATTCCACCTATTTCGACAGTTCCTTTTGTCGGTTTTTCTTCACGATATAACATCTTGATTAAAGTTGATTTACCAGATCCACTAGCACCAATAACAAAAACAAATTCTCCTTTATTTATTTTTAAACTTAAATCAGCAATGGCTGCTACACCATTTTTATATACTTTATAACAATTCTTTATCTCTATAAATCTCATGTGTACCTCCTACTAGTTTAGAATAATTATATCATAATTTAAGAAGTAGATAAATACTAAATCTTGCCAAAATAAAACTTAGACGTTAATCTAAGTTATTAATTTGTAACAGCTCTAAAGCCTACTTTAGCACTTAGAGAACCATTTAATAATTCTATCTGATTTGTATTTGGGTCATTACTTAACCATATGTAGAGACGGTAAGCTGTAGTTTGGCCACTTGTAATAAGTATACCATCCTGTAAGGTCATATTAGTACCAGTTGTAGCGGTTGTAAAATTACCATTGGAAATAACACTTGTTCCATCAGCATTATATAATGCCCATTTTACATACTCGCTTTTAAAGTTATCAGTAATAGTTAAATCCGTTAAGTATAATGAATATGTAGCGCTATTGGCATCTGAAGTTGAAGGTAAAGTAACACTAAATGACGTATAATCTCCTTCGGTAGTAACATCAGCATCATCTATCAGAGAAGCTGAAGTAGCGTTAATGTACTTATCATCAACAGTGGTAAAGTTCATGGTTAATTCTCCACTGGTAACGGTTGTTCCTTGATTTCCTACATTTACTTCTTCGACAGTATTTATGAAGTACGCATAAGACATACTTACACCTATTATTATTACCGACATAACAATAATTAAAGCACTTAATGTTATTCTCTTTTTAGACTTATCAATACTAGTTTTATCTACATTTTCCATTTGTTTCACCCTATTCTTGTTTAATTATACTAAAAATAACAGGTTAAAGCAATACCTTTTTAGTTAATAAATTTAGATTAGGATATTTTCATAATGGTTATTGACAAATATTATTAATTATGGACACTTCTAATTTGGTTAAATTTGGGTATTAAAAAAGCTTCTCTTAACGAGAACGCTTTTCTGATTTTTCAGCACTAATTTGTTTATCGAAATGTACTGCTAAAAGTGAAAGCTGATATGAATTTAAAAATGAATATATTTTTCTCATAAATATGGTTCTTTGAATATCAGGTGCAAAATTTGGTTTATAAGAAACCATTGAAAAATGAATAGCATAATTTACGATTCTGTCAATTATTTCGTTTTTTAATTCATTATCTTCTAAAATTCGGCTTAAAAGCAATAAATTTCTTTTTTCCATAGGTATATCACCGTCCACTTGAGCAGATAAAGCTGCTTCTAAATTTCCGGCAACATATGCTCTTACTTCAGATTCATATGGTTTTACCTCTTTATTAGGCTTTTCATTCATCATTATATTATCCCCCTTTCAAAAGATGGTTAATATAATATCATATTTTTTTACAGTTGTCAAATTTTTTTATTCAAGGGATGGTGTTTCCAATGTCAGGAGATTTACAAAAAAATCGTTTTTATACAAATAAAAATGGCTAGTACCTAAAAAATG
>CALVHJ010000037.1 GCA_944327425.1 uncultured Bacilli bacterium | reverse complement strand
TAAATATTTGCAAGACCTTCAGCTGCAATACGTGACTCCTTCTTAGCACTTTTAGCTATTCCTTTTTCTCTTAGCCAATCAATACTAGCTGTAATATCACCATTACACTCTGCTAAAGCTTTCTTACAATCCATCATTCCAGCTCCTGTTTTTTCCCGAAGCTCTTTTACCATTGCCGCTGTAACTTCCATAATTATCCTCCTTATCTTTATTTTAATGCATTAATTAAATCATCTTTTTTCATAGAACTATAGCCTTTAATTCCTCTTGTCTTTGCTACAGTTTTAAGTTCTGTTAAAGTCATATCTTCTAGCTTTTTTTCTTCACTGCTAACGTCTTTTTCTTCGTCGTTATTTTTTGGTTCTTCTTTTAAAAGAACTTCCTCTTCTTTTTTAGCCTCTTCTATTTTCTTTTCTTCTTCTTTAATTAATTCATCCATTTTAACTTCTTTAACTGCTTTCTTATCTTCATCAGTTACATAATCAACCATTTCAAGGCCACGTGCCTCACAAATAGCATTATTAAGTACTCCAAGTATAACCTTAACACTTCTAACAGCATCATCGTTACCTGGAATTACAAAATCAACATCATCTGGATCACAATTAGTATCAACTATCCCAAATACTGGTATTCTAAGCTTTCTTGCTTCTCTTATCGCATTAATTTCTTTTTTAGGATCAACAATAATTAATGCATTTGGCAGTTTAGACATCTCTCTAATACCACATAAAATTTTATTTAATTTTTCATATTCTTTCTTAAGTCCAATAACTTCTTTTTTAGGTAATACTTCAAATTTACCAGAACGTTCCATCTCTTCAATTTCTTCAAGTCTTTTAACTCTTCTTCTAATGGTTCTAAAATTTGTTAAAGTTCCACCTAACCATCTTTCAGTTACATAATAAGAATTACTTCTTTCAGCTTCTTCTTTTGATGCTTCCTGTGCTTGTTTTTTAGTTCCAACAAATAGGAAAGTACCTCCATTAAGAGCAATTTTCTTAACTTCTTGATAAGCTTCCTCAAGTAGTTTTGTCGTTTTTTCAAGATCGATAATATAAATATCATCTCTTGCACCAAAAATGTATTCTTTCATCTTTGGATTCCATCTTTTTGTTTGATGTCCAAAATGAACACCTGCTTCTAATAAATAACTCATAGAAACAACGGCCATAAATTATCCCATCCTTTCGTTTTTACCCTCTTAATATCTTCAAGCATGATCCACCACCACTCTTCGCGGCACTAGGCATATCACTAAATATTAATGTGTATTTGCTAATTTCTAAGCCAATTAGTATTTTACTATATATTATATAAAAAAACAAGTAAATTTTTACCTGTTTTCTATAATTTTAATACGCTTTCAAGATTTTCTCCCTCTTCTCTTTCAAACTGTATTCCTAACTCTTTAACTTCACTTTCTGTTAAAATTCTTGTTTCTAACATAAAAGTAGTTGATGAAGAAAATTTTGTTCCAATAATTGATGTTTTTTCAATCGATACAAACACATATGTTCCACGCAAATCAGCACCATCGGCTAGAATATCATCTAAATCTTGTCTCATCAAATTAACATTTCTCAAGTTTGCATTTTTTATTGTTTTATTATAAAGTTGGTCTAAAATAATATTGGCATTCGTATCTGATAAGTCAAAGCCTTCAACATAGGCATTTGTAAAATCAATTAAAGATAAATCACAATATTTAATAATATCTGAATCATTAAAAAATGGGTCTATTTCTTTTTTAGTATCACTTATATAACTATAAAACACTAGATTTCTAATTTTAATCTTTGGTACTTTCTCGGGATTAGCATTATTTTCTTTTAATTTTTGAAGCATAGCTTTAATACTACCCGCAATATTTTTAATATTTTCATTTTGCTTGTTTTCTCTTACCTCTTCTATTTCTTCTGCTAAATGTTCTGAAAAAGTATTCTCGGTAAAAGTAGAAAGTTCTTCAGGGACTTCTATTATATAACCATAAGCAATATCTAGGCCGTTTATTCTTGCTGATATTTTCTCTAACAATGAGGGTAAACCTATTTTTAATTCACTTTCATATAAATAGCAAGTTTGAGCTCTTTTAGAAATAAAATCTTTTATTGTTTCTGGTAAATCCTCCCAATTTAAACTTGGGAGTAAAGATAACAATTTAGCTTGAGACTTATTTGATAACGCCTTTTTTTCTTTCTTATCATAATAAAATGTGCCCTTTAATGGGCTATAATAATATATATCATATTCTCCTGTTTTAGATTCTATATCTATTTTATAGATAGGACATTCATAAGGATAAATCGTAAAACTCTCTTCCCAAATTTGTGATACTCTTAAAATAAAATAATCGTCTTTTAATTTGAAATTTTTTGTAATTTTTTCTAAACTTTTATTGATTACTTTTTGAAAATATGGATAACCTTGTGAATCAGAACTGTTTATGCTATATAATAATCCTTTTTTATCATAGTAATTTCGAATTAAATCATAATCACCACCTAAATTTATTGGTATATCACATATACTATATATAGGCTTTGTGTTAATGGATACAAGTAGATCGTTTTCTTCACTGTCAACTAATTTTATTTCTAAAGCCACTTTATCGGGATTATTACCTAATTTTACTTTTTTTGTTTGTAGTCCATGTAATATTTTGGTAGATTATTAAAGTGACTAGCAATATTATCTCTAATATCTAACTCTTGCAACATACATAGCTTTAAATAATCTGCAAATGCTACCCCTTTATTTGGTTCAATGATTAATCGTGCCATAAAACCCCTTCCTTTCGAATGTGTATTATAATACAGCTTATTTATAGTGTCAAAAGAGATGGAATTGTTCAAAATTTTACGCATTTAGAGTACAAGTTGCCAAAATATCACAAACTTATTCAAAAATAACATAGATTATGATAAAATATAGCCAAGAGGTTATTTTATGGAAGAAGTTAAAATTAAAAAGAAAGCATCAGCATCAAAAATTGCTTTAATTATCATTAGCAGTATTTTAGGTATATTTATTCTTTGGTTAATTATCGAAGTTGATCTTGAATTAAAAACAGAAGAAAAATTAATAGCCATGCGTGATAATATTCTTAATACCGGCGAAGTAGACATGAGTTTAGAAACTAAAGGTGAATATCAAAAAATAGAACGTGTTATGAAAGAGTATTATAAAGAATATATTTCTTACTATGACTCTTTATATCAAAATGATTATTTAGCCATTTATAACCTATTTACTAAAGAGTATTTAAATAATAAAACTGCTTTACCAAAGTTATTACAAGATTTAAATAGTTATCAAAACAATGCTGATGAAGCTTTAGATAGCATGATTAAACTATTAGATGAAAGAGAAATAAAATTAATGTTTATTGATGCCGATATTGATTATTATCACCTAGATTTTTATAAAGAATTAATGATTTTAGAAAGCGATGATGAAACTATAAAAGAATGGCAAAACTACAAAATAGAAAACAAAGAAAAAATGGAAAATATAAAAAAGATGCTAGAAATTTTAGTAAATAATGAAGATATGTGGTATATTGAAGAAGATAATTTATATATTAATGATGAAGAATTATTACAAGAATATAACGCTAATTATTATCAAATATTTGATAACAAACCCAATTTAGACGTTAAAATATAGGTTTAAAATGAAAATAATATTAATTAAATTAATAAAGTTATATCAAAAAATACCGGGTGATTTTCATAATTCTTGCCGATATTATCCAACATGTAGTAATTATGCTATTGAAGCTTTAGAAACCCATGGTTTTTTTAAAGGCTCTTTTTTGATGATAAAAAGAATATTAAAATGCAATCCATTTTCTAAAGGCGGTATTGATTTAGTCCCACCCAAAAAAAAATAATTACTTTTTATTAATTAAATAGTTTGCTAAATCAAACATTAGCATCATTAAAATAAAAATACCAAAAATTATAATTCCTATTATATTATCAAGTCCACTTATATAAAGAAAAACCTCTAAAATACATAACATAATTCATATAATGATACCGAAGATTAAAGTTAAAATATTTTTTCTTTTTTTTATTTTAAGTTCATTTATTAAGATATCTTCACTAGTTATATTCTTTTTTTCTTCACCGAGCAATAAATCTTTTAACTCCTCTTGTAATCTCTTTAACCTAATAAACTCTCCTATTTTTTTACTATTCATAACTTACCTTTTTTCTAAAAGAAAGTATACCAAATTATATTAATTTCGTAATCTACTTAAAGGAGAGTTAATTATTTAAGGAGTGTTCTTTTCCTAATAAGTATATCACTTTTTAAACTCCTTTGTAAAAAACCATCTTTAATTACAAACTTACATCTAATTTTATCATTATAATATTCTCTTTCGAAGCAATTTAAAATATCATGTATTGCTACTAAATTTTCTTTATCAATATACCCTTTTATATACTCATCAATCATTTCACTAGTTATTGAAAGAAACATATCATAATCAACTTCTTCAATAATATGCAAATAAGGATGAGAAGTAGAACAACATAAAATAGCTCCATTACATTCAATAAAAGGCCCTTTCTTACAACTAGGAATAATTAAATGATGAAAACTAAAAATATCATCAGAAAGCAAATGATATCCCATAAAATCCAAATTTAATTCTCGCAAATGAAATTTTCTAATTAAATTGAGTCCCGGTTCTTTCATCTCATCACCATCATATTCTTTTTTATTAAATATAAAAAGCCCACCTGGGGCTTAATAATCCTTATGGCGGAGTAGAGAGGATTTGAACCTCCGCGCCAGCATTCGCCGACCTAGATCCTTAGCAGGGACCCCTCTTCAGCCTCTTGAGTACTACTCCGTTTTTTCTAGTACTATTTAATATTACACTAAAATGCCGGTTAAGTCAATCATTTTTTTATCTTATAGTAAAATATATAAATGTTAATCTTCAATTTATTTAATACCAAAATTAAAAGTTTTTTCAAAATTAAATTAAAAATATAAATAAAATAATGTAGTACGGGAGCAACTCTCGGAAATAAAGCCTGTATAGTACGAAAGTATAGCAGAAAAAAACTAACCGTGAGGTTAGGCGAATTAACGTAAGTTAATTCTTATGTTCTAAAAATTAAGTGTAAGAGAGTTAGATAAGATTTAAACATATACTTATTTAAAAGTACTCCATTTTAAGTTAAAAAATTCATAATTAAATCAATTATAATTTCCTTTTCTTTGGGATTTGCCTCAGCAACTAAAAGAGTTAGTGATGCTAGAGTATTATTATCAATTACTGCTTTATCACCTACATACAAAATATTATAAAATTGTAAAAAGTAAATGAATAGAATCGCCGCAATTCTTTTGTTACCATCAACAAAAACATGATTTTTAACACAGATATATAAAAAGTTAGCTGCTTTTTCCTCAATACTTTCATATACATCTTTCCCATCAAAAGTTTGATAAATATTATTAATTATACTTTCTAAACCTTTATCTCTTTCTAATGCAAATAATTCACTTTTTTCATTAAACTTTAATGTTTTAATAATATCGATACATTTTTTATAAGTTATCTTCTCACGACTTTTTGTTCCTTTAGGTTTTATAAGTGTTTTATGATCATAGTCATCTAATAAATCAAGGGATTTGGTATATCTTTATAATACTTTAATAATATTGTTAGCTTGAGCCCCATCTAACCCTTCTAAATTACGACTAGCAATATCTATTAATTTGACTGTTTTTTCTAGATATTCTAATCTTTTTTCATTTACTGCATATCCTTTAATTAAATAATCTTTTAATATTTTATTTGCCCATCTTCTAAATATTACACCATTTTGAGATTTTACTCGATAACCAATAGAAATGATCATATCAAGATTGTAATATTCTACTTGATAATTTTTTCCATCTTTTGCAGTTGTCGCAAATTTTGCGACAACTGAATTGTCTAGTTCTTCTTTCAGGGCATTATTGATGTGCTTACCAATTGTTTTAATATCTCTATCAAATAACTTTGCCATCTGCTCTCGATTTAACCACACTGTCTCATCTTTCATATTTACTTCTAATTTCACATTTTGATTTTCAAAAATTATAATTTCATTTTTTATTTTCTAAACTCCTCTCTTTTTCAAGTAAAATTATAAATAAAGTTACACTCCTCTACTATTATTTATTACCAGCATATCTTTAAATTCTTTCTTTATTTCATAATTTAACAAAATATTTACAGAAGCAAATCTTCAATTAAACTTACTACAAATTTTGTAGCATCAACTTTTTTGCATATAATTAAGTATTTTTCCAATACTAATTTTAGGTGGAATATATGGAAAATAAGATAGTAAAAAGAATAGAACAAGAATTTAAGAAAACCCCTGATTTAATTATCAAAAAAATAAAGCTATCTTTACTAGACACTATTTATGTTATTTTTTTAGAAACAGTTACCTCAGGTGATAAAGTAAATGAATATATCTTAAAAAATCTAAGTAATTTTAGTAGTTTTAAAAACACAAAAAAGACTGACATTAAAAGTGTTATACCCGGTCCCAACACTAAAGAAATTAAAAATCCTGATGAAATAGAATATTTTCTTACTAGCGGTTTTACCATTGTAATTAAAGGAAATACTATTTTAGGAATTGAAACACGTGCTGATATCAATAGAGGTATTCCCACTCCTGATACTGAACCGGCGACTAATGGTCCCAAAGATGCTTTTACCGAAAACTATCAAATTAATCTTGGTTTAATTAAAAAACGTCTTAAATCAAGCAAACTAAAAACAGACGAATTTACTTTAGGAAGAAAAACTTTAACTAAAGTTGGTGTTCTTTTCTTTGAAGACATAGCTGAGGAAGAAACAATTAAATTAGTTGAAGAAAAATTAAATAAAATAGATATAGATGGCATTCTAGATTCGAGTATGGTTGGACAATTAATAAGTAAAGAAGACAAAACCCATTTTCCAACCTATATGATTACTGAAAGACCAGATTTTGTTTCTAAAGCTCTTTTAGAAGGTAAAATAGTTATTATTGTAGACACTTCCCCTTTTGCCTTAATCTTACCAGCTTTTTTCATTGATTTTATCAATCCGGGAATAGACAATTATCACAAAAGTACCAACGTTAACTTCTTAAAAATCGTTCGTTTTGCTTGTTTTTTTCTTTCCATGACTGTCCCAGCCATATACATTGCCTTAGTAAATTATAATCAAGAAACCATCCCAACTAACCTTTTAGTAAGTTTTAGTGTTCAACACGATGGAGTCCCCTTTCCTTCTATTATTGAAGTATTAATTATGCTTTTTGTTTGTGAAATGCTAAGAGAAAGTGATCTTAGATTCCCGAACGCTTATGGAAGTGCCATATCAATTCTTGGTGCCCTAGTTTTAGGTGATGCTGCCGTATCAGCCGGAATTGTTTCACCTATAACCATTATCATTATAGCTCTAACTTTTATGGCCAGTCTAATTTTTACCGAAATTGAAGTATCTAACGCTCTACGTAACCTTAGGTTTATCTTTCTTTTTTCTGCTGGCTTTTATGGTATCTTAGGTCTAGTCTTTGCTAGTCTATATTTTCTAATTCGTATAAACAATATTCATTCATTTAAAAAGCCGTATTTTTACCCTTTAGTTCCCTTTGATAAAACTTACTTTTTCAAAACTGCTATAAAAAAGCCAATCAGAAAAGATAAATATCGTAGTAGTATACTTACCCATTCTAATAAAACTAAACAAGGAGAAAACTTATGAAAAAAATAATTATTATCTTATTTATTCCTTTTATTTTAAGTGGTTGCTATGATTATAACCAATTAAATGACCTAGCCATCATATCAGGTATTGGTATTGACTATGAAAACGATGAATTTAAAGTAACTTTTGAAATTATCAGCACCAAAAAAGAAGGAGAAACCTCTGGATCTAATAACACTTATTATATTACATCGACTGGCCAAAATATTGTCAGTGCCTTTACTTCTTCTGCTAATAAAATAGATAAAGTTCCCTACTTTGAACATGTCGAAGTTATAGTTTTTAGCAAATATGTAGCCGAAAATCATTTAAAAGACTGTATTGACTATTTAATTAGAACTGAAAGGCTAAGAAATGAATTTTATGCTGTAATTGCCGAAGATAAAGCTGAAAAATTAATTAGTTCTAGTACTAAAGATCATCCCATCGTCAGCACCTATTTAGTAGATTTGCTTGAATTTAACAAAGAAACATATAACTCAAGTTACTATATTCAATTTACTAAAACCATAAATAGTATGCTAAGTGATGGTGAAGATGCTATGTTACCAGTGTTTATTAGTGATGAAGATAAAAACATTGAATTATCTGGTTTGGGCATATTTAAAGACTTTAATCTTGTCCATATTTTTAATCCTGATGATGCAAGCATTGTTAATTTACTAAATAATTTTGATATCGAATCAATTCATTTCACCAAAACATGTAATAACAACCAAGATATAGTTATCGCTGTTTATAAAAGTGATGTATCAATTACCCCTCGTACTAATAAACTTTATGTAAAAGCTAGTCTCAATGCTCGTATTAGTGAAAACAACTGTGATTATGATTTTAAAAAAATAGATACATACCCAGAGTTAGAAGAAGAATTTACCAAAGTAATTAAGCAGGAAATGGATAAAGTCTTAAAAGAATTTCAAGCTAGAGAATCAAACGCTTTAAATATAGGTCGAAGTTATTATAATTTATATCGAACTAAAAATTTTTATTCTTGGATAAATCAAGATATTGAATATGATATAGATTTAAAAATTAATAAGAAAGGTTTAACATTTGAGGTGACATCATGAAAAAAGACAATGCTATTACCATCTTTTTCTTAACAAGAAGTTTATTTTTCGGCCTAGGTATATCTCTTCTTTGTAAATATACTAACAAAGATACTTATATTGGGGCCATAATTGGTACCCTCTTAGGTCTCATAATCATTTTATGTTATCGTTATATCATTCAAAACAAGAAGAATAAATCACTAAACGAAATATTAAATCAAAACAAAATCATTGGCCTAATAGTACGAATTCTTTTTCTAGCAGCAAGTATTATTATTTTAATTTATACTCTACTTACCTACAAAACCTTCATTTCCAGTTTTCTTCTTGCCACAACTCCTGTATTTATGATATTAATTCCTTGGCTCATCCTTCTTATCTATTGTGCATGGGGTGGTATACCTATGATTAACAAATTAGCCACTTCCTTATTTCCTTTTAGCATCATTTTATCTATTTTATCTATCTTTAGTATCTTTGGTAATTTTGATTATTATAATTTTTTACCAATATTAACAACTAAACCAACAAGTTTATTCATGAGTATTATTGCTTTTGCGGGTATAAGTACATTTCCTGGTATTCTAACTCTTCATCTTGAAAGTAACATTAAAAACTATGTAAAATTCTATTTACTATCAGCTATATTAGTAATTATTACCATCATTTGTGTTAATGGTATTTTTGGTGAAGTATTAGTAAATATATTCCGTTTTCCTGAATACATGATCTTAAAACAAGTTATTCTTTTAGATTTTATTGAAAAAATAGAAAATATCTTATCTATTGTTTGGGCTTTTGATCTTTTTATTACTTCTGCTTTTGCCATTTATTCCATAAAAACTTTAGTGCCAGCTAAAAAAAATAATTTTTCAACATTAATCATAATTGCTATTATTGCTATTTTAATAGATAAATTCTTTGATTTTAACTATATTTATGAATTATTCGCTTATTATGCTCTTCCCTATATTTCGTTTATCCTACCCCTTATTATTATCATTTTACTCATTTATTTATTAAAGAAAACTAATTAATCATCAATTATATAATAAACATCATCAAAAATATATTTATCTTTCTTGCTTAAAGCATACAAAAACACTTCAATATTAAGCTTATGAAAACTATTAATCATATGCTTAGTAGCTACATCATATAAAATACCAATAAAATTATAAGTATATTCAGTTGTACTATTAAGTAAATAGTTTAAAACGCCAACTTTAAAGGTCGGATTTTTAAATTTTCTAATCACACTATTAAAAAAAGACATAACATAAATATTTTTATCTTTATACTTATTTAATAATTTACTAAATTTATCTATGTCTATATTTATATCCTTTATCTCAATTAATATGATTTTATTGGTATTTAATCTTAATACATCTACTAATCTAATTACTCCTTTTTCTCTTAATTCCTTATAACTAACTTTCCATATTAATTTACCATCAATTAAAGGATCATGATAAACAACAAATTCTTTATCTTTACTTGTATAAACATCAAGTTCAAAACCAGCATATTTATCACTTTTAATAGCTCCTAAAAAAGCAGGTATTGTATTTTCAACAACTCCATCTTTAACTAAGCCACGATGAGCTATAAACATTAAAACCACCACTAAAGTATATACTAGTGATGGTTAATTTATGTTTATACCTCAAACGACCACAAATGAATCAGTACTTGTTCCACTTCCTGTGAAGAGAGTATCTGCTTTAAGGTTGATGACAGGACGTACACCGTACGACCGACTTAAGTAGTTGGCGCTGAGACGGCCAAAAGTGTACACAATAAACCCGTCAGCATTACTGTTCATGCTGCCGTCAAAATGAGACGGAGACATCGTCCAATAATATTCTTTTGTATAGAGATAGTAACTAGTATTACTTGTAGCATATACTCCTCCTGCATAGGCTACTTCATCCGCTGTAATTAATCCTACCGGTATATTTAGAATATCACTACTACTACATGCTAAGCTTGGACTTTTATTGGTATTTAATCTTTCAGCTGCTGCATAGTCAAAAGAACTTCCACTGGCTACCCATGTTGATCCACTGGCTGTGTTTCGGTCACTACAAAATCCAGCATTACTATCGATATAACTTCCGTAGTTTGTTGCTAAATTTCCACTATCGCTTCCATTATACCAATTATTTAATGCTGTTAAGATCGTACTTGCTGTTCCTGTTCCATGTTGCGTTGTACTGTAGGATAATCCAACATAGTAACTTCTAGTATAACTACCATTGAAGGCACTTTCACTTGCTAATTGTGTACTGTTTCCCGTTGTTGCTGTACTTGTTCCATTATAGATGAGTCTTACTGTTCCGTCTCCATTAATCCTTATAATACGCCAATAATATCCTGCAAAATATACATAATTATCCGTTGGGGCTCCCGCAAAGTAATAGGTTGTACCATCCCAGTCGGTTGTTTGAAATACTGTCTTTGTTGTACTCGTTGTATATGGTGTACTAAAACCACTTCTTG
>CALVHJ010000036.1 GCA_944327425.1 uncultured Bacilli bacterium | reverse complement strand
TTTTTTAAGTGTAACATTCTCAAACATACCACTTTTACCTTCACCAAATGGTGCCCATGCTTCAATATGAACTCCGTATTTCTCCATATTTTCTTGAGCTTTCACTTGCCCGTTAAATGGATTTGTTTCCACCTGATTAACCGTTGGAATTACCTTACGTCCAAATAAACACATATCAGCAAGTCTATCCGGATAAAAATTAGATACACCAATCGCTCTTATCTTACCTTCATGATATAAATCTTCTAAAGCCCGATAAGCCCCATAATAATCACTAAATGGTTGATGAAGTAAAACAAGATCAATATAATCAGTCTTTAATTTCTCAAGAGATTTTAAAACAGATTCTCTACACTTATCATATCCATAATTATCAATCCATACTTTTGTTGTAATAAAAAGTTCTTCTCTTGGAACACCACATTCCCTTATTGCATCCCCTACTTCACTTTCATTAAAATAACTTTGCGCTGTATCTATAGAACGATACCCAACTTTAATTGCATTTAAAACACACTCTTTTGTTTCTTCCTTAGGTATTTGATAAACTCCAAAACCTAATATTGGCATCTCTACTCCATTGTTTAATTTCACATGTTCCATAACATATCCATCCTTTCATATTTAATATACCAAATTAGAGTTTACTTTAGTCAAGTATTTTTTTCTAAAATCACCTCTCTTGACAACTAAATAATTTTTTAGTACAATTACACTATACAACCAGGGAGTAACTCCCGGTCAAGTGATAATTTTAATTTTTTTAAAGGAGATGTAAAATATGTTGTATTCGATGAAACAAGCATGTGAAAAAACAGGATTATCTTACGATACTTTAAAATTTTATTGTAATGAAGGATTAGTACCAAATGTCAAAAGAGATAAAAATAACTACCGTATTTTCAGTGATAAAGATATTGAATGGATCAAAAGTTTATCTTGCTTAAAAAGTTGCAACATGAGTATTACCGAAATGAAAGAATATTTAGATTTATGTTTAAAGGGAGAATCATCTATTCCCGAAAGACAAAAAGTACTAGATCTCAAGCTAAAAGAATTACAAAATAAAATCAATGAAATCCAAGATAGCATCAACTATATTCATTGGAAACAAAACTTTTATGAAGAAGTACTAAGTGGTAAGACAAAGTATTACAGCAACCTAAAGCCAACAGAAAAAGATGACGAATAAAGCCATCATTTTTTAGCAATCAATTATACAATTTTATTGATTACCATACTAAAGTTTGATATAATATTAATAGGAACATTTAATAGTTGGGTGCTACCTTCATGTTAAAACTGGAGGTGATGCATATGAGTAAGAAAGATTTTTTAATTTCTTCCCTGCTTATTATCATCCTTTTACTTATAGCATTACTATTTGTAGTGTTAAACTAAAAGAGCACCTAACTCATCTGATGAATTAGGTGCAACACATTTTATTGTGGTAGCACTCAACACGGAAATATTGAATGTTCCTTTTTTATTTTATGAAGTTTCCTTCATCTATATACATTATAATATAAAATAAACTGAATTTCAAGTATTATAATGCCCCTTGTCCTCCATCTACAGCATAAATAGAACCAGTTACATAACTTGCTTCATTACTTACCAAGAAAAGAGCCACATTTGCTATTTCCTCTGGAGTAGCAAATCTCTGTACTGGAATGGTTTCAGCTACTTTTGCCGCGTGGGCTCTCTCCTCTTCTTCAGGTAAATCAGTAGAATTCCAGATATTTGTTCTTACTGCTCCAGGAGCAATTGCATTAACTCTAACTCCTTTTAGCGCTAGTTCTAAAGCCCATACTCTTGTAAAGTTTTCAATTGCTACTTTGGTCCCAGTATACATTGAAAGATTAGCTGCCAGATGAGTTGCACCAACACTTGATAAATTAATAATATTTCCTTTTGTTGCCATAATCATCGGAAGTGCTTTAGTAGTTAAATCAACAACAGCCCTTACATCTAAGTTAAAGGCTTTATCATAATCTTCCACCGTAATTTCTGTTATCGGTTGTACTGGACACCAACCGGCATTATTGACTAAAATATCAAGTCTACCAAAATCATTTTTAGCCTTTGCTACTACTTCTTCTACTACTTTGCTATCGGTAACATCTCCTACAACATAAGAAATATTACCATTAATTATCCCTTATTTTGTGTTCTGTACACACTATTTGACAATTAACCAAATTTTTATTCTAATCTCCAAATCTTTTATATAAACTATAACATACTGTACCTAAAGGGCAATCTTTAAACTAACTTAAAATAACATAGCCAAGCTTTTGATAAAATTTGGGAGCTTGAAAATCCCAAGATTCAACTCTTACTCCTAAAGCTTTATTATCTAAAGCAAACTGTTCTATTTCTTTTATTACTTGCGTACCTATACCATGTCCTCAGTATTCTTCTTCAATATAAAAATCATTTAAAAAATACCAACCATATTTAATATATCCTAATGCTCCACCTATTATTTTTCTGTTAACATAAACAGCAAAATTACCATTTATTTTATTATTGTGATTATCAGAGGAATTATTTCTTATATAATCATTATGTTTTTGATTAAATTTATGTAAATTAAATAAAACATAATCTTCCACTTCTTTAATATTATTCTTCGTTATTTTTAAATCTACCATCTTAATTCTTTTTAATAAACTTTCTTCCACTTTGCCAAGCTGTACCCACTTTTTCACCTATCTTATAATAACCATTTTGAAATTGATCAAAGACAAAAGCATTTAATTTTGTTGGATCAACATGACCATCTTTATCTAAAACTTCTTCATCCGCTATAACATTTATAATTTCCCCTATAACTCTAAAACCACCATATGTTGTATGCTCTAATTCTACTACACTACATTCTAGCGTCAATGGATAGTCAAGTATAATTGGGGCATCTACACTATTACTTTTAACAGCCTTCATACCCGTACGTTCGAATTTATCAGCCACATTCCTTCCTGATACTGTACCAAAATAATCCGACTCTTCTAAATGATCAACATCTGCTATACTCAAAGTAAAAGCTCTTCTCTTTTTTATATTATCAGCAGTTTGATGATCTTCACTAATATTTAAAGCAACCATATTATCATCACATATACCACCCCAAGCCATATTCATAACATCAACTTTTCCATCTTCATCATAAGTAGCTATCATTAAAATCGGCATAGGGAACACATATGGATGAACACCTAAATTCTTTTTCATAATAACACATCCTTTTACTATCTATTTATATGATAACATCAAAAGATATATTTTACAAACAAAAGACATTTAGTTTACAACTTTCTTGTTAACTCCTGTAAATTAGAAATAACCATCGTAGGACTATATTCTATAGGTAATTCCTCTTTCCTAGGATTAAACCAACACGAGTCTATTCCTGCATTCATACCACCTTTAATATCTGTTTTTAAAGAATCTCCAACTATTAACATTCTATTGTTTTTATAATAATTTAAAAAATTTTGTAATTCCCAAAAATACTCTCGATTAGGTTTAGTAACAGTTTTCTTTGTCATATCAGAGGAAAATATATAATCAAAAAAAGCTAAACAATTTATTTTCCTAAGTTTTGGTTCTACCGCCAAAGTTGGGCCATTTGTTGTTATTACTAATTTATATTTATCATGTAAATATTCTAAAGTTTCATAAGCTCCACAAATAGGCACAACCACTTCATTTAAAGCTTGAAGATAAATATCATTAATAATAAAAGCATCATTTAAAGAAATTTTTCCTTCCAAATACTTCATATATCGCAAACTTCTAACATATTTAACAAACAGTTCTTGACTAGTTTGGTATTCTAAAGGAACATCTATTTTTTTATTACCAAAATCAAGCCAATACTGAGTGTCTAATAAAAACCATTTTTTAAAGCCTTCTTCCGTATAATCAACTCCTACATATTCAAGCATTTTTTTATATGCATGACGTACATTTTCTAAATTATCAATTAAAGTATCATCCAAATCAAACAAAATATAATCATATTTCTTCATAAAATCACCTGTTTTTTATAATACTACATTTTCCTTAACAAATCTACTATTGCTAATAATTTCTGAATTTGCTAAAATAAAATCGGTGATCATATGAAAATAATAGAATATCAACCAAAGTATGATGAAGATATTAAAGATCTCTTAGTAGAACTTCAAATTTTTATCGCTAGTATTGATAAAGAAGGATACAATATTATAACTAAAGAATTTAGAGAAAATTATTTTAAAAAAACAATGAAAGAAGTAAAAAGTTTTGAAGGAAAAATATTTTTAGCCAAAGAAAAAAATAAAATAATTGGTTTAATTATCGGCTTAATCAACAATGAAGAAATAAAAACTTATGATTTTGAAGCTCCTAAAAGAGGAAGAATAACTGAATTAATCATATCAAAAAATTATCGTTCCACTGGCATTGGTAACTTACTCATAAATAAAATGGAAGATTATTTTAAGAGCGTTAACTGTAAAGGTGTATTAATAAATTGTTTTGCTTATAATACTAATGCTATAAACTTTTACCACCGAAATTGGTTATTTTAATAGAACTATCGAAATGATGAAGAAAATATGATTAGCTGCTCATACTAATAAAAAATTGGAAAGTGTCCTTAGGAAATATTTTCCCGGCAAAATAGATTTACCGCATATTTTAATTCATCTACATTTTTATATTCGTGTAATTCGCATACATGAGAAAGTGATTTTCCTAGTTTTCTTCATTAAAAAAATGGCTCCTTTCAAAGTTTAAGAATATATTTTTATTATACATTCTTTTTCTAACTTTTTGAAGCCACTTCATCTCTCAATGGAGCGAGTGTCGTAGTTATCTACAACTCTTTTCCAATAACGAAAGAGTACATATTATCTTCCGTTGCTAATAATAATATACCACGTTTTGTAAATTTATAAAAGCACTTTTAAGAAATACCAAAAAATATTTAACAACATTAAGTAGCAACCAATTCTTTTTTGCTTTTCTTTATCTTATTTTTTTTCTCATAACTTTTACTTTTGCGTTTCTTTGGAAATTCATAAAAGCAATCTATCCATTTTAATAAAGTTTCTTCTTTTAACCTTATTTTAGCTTTTGTTATACCATTTTTACTGCTTTCAAAACAATAAATATTATTTTTGACATTAAATGATCCATGTGCAAAACCATTACGAATATAATAGAAAATAGCACATGCCTTACTCATATCACTACGAGTATGCATAATAATCATTTCGAAATTTGGATCTGATAAACTGATGTTTTTTTCAATAGCATTTATACTTTGATTTGAACTTATTGGATAATATTCTAAATGATTACTCATACTTTTCATTTTTGCAATTAAAGTACTAAGATTTGTATCAGTCCAACCTTGTTTACTAAAAGTCTTATCAACTTTTGAAACAGGTATATATGTTTTATTCTCTTTAGTTCCTTTTGATATTTCACAAGGAGAATTAAATAAATAAAAAGTTAATATTTTTTGAAAATTTTCATTTTTAAATGGAATATCGGTATCTGTATAATAATGTTTTTTCATATTTTAATTCCTAATTTAATTTTTCATATTTTTAATAATTGTATTTCTTTCTTTTATTAAATCTTCTATTTTTTTAGCAGAATCTTCATTTAATTTATTTAAACAAGACTTTATTTCGTTTTCTATTTCTTCTACGTCGTTAATGCTAATAGGATCAGAATATTTTAATTTATCTTTTAAATTATATTTATTATCTCTATCTGTTTTTTCTAGTATAATAAGACATTCTTTAATGAAAGAACCACTATTACTTATTTTTTCTTCATAACCAATGTTTTGTTTTTTATAAATCTTTAGAACTAATGATAAAAATATATAACATAAACTACTTATAATTAAAACAATATAATAACTAGAATTATAATTAATAGATAAATATCCTACAAATAATATGTAGATAATTGAAATAATATATATTATAGTATTTTTAGTCATATTGTTTAAATCTTTAGTAGAAACGTTTAAAACAGTTATTAAATATAGAACATATGCAATAACTAATCCAATAATTGTGTATATAAAACTATTAGACACATTTTTCATATTAATAACTGAAACTGAATCTGGAATATATACTTTTTTTATATTTTCAGTATCAATATTTATTTTATTAACTTCATAACCATTAATAGTTTTTGGAATTATAGTAGCACCATCTATATTAAAACTTTTAACTACTTCTGCTTTATTATCAATAATATTGTATTCAACTATATTATTATAATTATTAAAATCAATTTCATTTGAATCATTTAACATTGTAGCTTTATTATCATTAACTAAAGACTCACAATATTCGGAATTAGCACATTCTATTTTTAAAGTCGTATCATCTATATTAGTTATACTAGAAGGTAATACTATCGTTTTAATATTTTTATTTTCATATAATTTTTTATTAATACTAATAACATTCTGCCCATCTATTTTATTTGGAATTATTAAATAATTGCTTATTCCTAAATATTTATTTAATTCAATACCACCGTCTACTTGTTTGTATTCGAAATTTTCTAAAGAAATAAAATAATTATTTTTTTCACTTTCAGCCACTTCTTCAAATTCTAAATGATACTTATTTGCGTAATTATTTGCAAAAGAATCTTTAGTAGCATATATTTTTAAATCTATATTTGGTGTGTTATAGTTAATTAGTAATACTGATCCTATAAAAACGATAAATCCAATAAATGATATTACTATTTTTTTCATTAATTTACCTTCTTTCCACATCCTGAACAAAATACAGAATCACTCTCTAGTTTTTTGCCACAATATTTGCAAAATAAGTTATTATTTGAATTTATATCAGTGAAAGCGCCACTTACTGTTTTACTAACATTTTCACTCATTCCACTAATCATCCCAAGTCCAACACCAATATTATTAAATTGACCAACAGCCTCATTTTCAGCCCATTTTCCTTTAATATCATATTCTTTTTCTTCTTGATAAGTATAGCCTTGTTTTTCTCTAGCTTCAGCTTTTGCAGAAGCCTCAATAGTAGTTTTTAATGCTTCTTTTTCACTTTCAATAGTAGTTAATTCTTTATCCACTTGTGCTCTAGCAATTCCTACACCTTTTTTAAAGTATAATTCTTTAAATTCTAAATATTGTTTATCATCTTCTGGTTTTGCAATATTTGTAACAAAGAATTTTTCTAATTTAATACCAAATTCATCAAAATCATTTTCTAATTTTTCTTTTAGAGAATCACTAATACTTTCTAATTTGCTATCTATTTCAAAAATAGATATTTTTTCTTCTTTAATCAAATTAGTTAAGTAAGTTTTAAGTTTAACTAATATTTGTGATGAAAAGAAATCATCTATGCTTTCATTATCAAAATTCTTTTTAATCCCTACCAATTTTGTTATAAATTTGCGTGAATCATCTATTTGAAAACGTATTTCCCCACAAGCACCTATCTGAATTGGAAAATTATAAATAGGTTCTAAAAATTCTATTTTTGATGGAGTTCCCCATCTATAATTTTGGATTGTTTTATCTATAAAATATACATCACATGTAAAAGCACTTTTACCACCAGTAGGAATATTTATTAACGCCTTTAGTAGTGGAATATTTCCTGTTTCTAATGTATATTTGCCAGGTCCAAATAAATCTAGAGCTTTACCTAACGAATAAAATAATGCTTCTTCTGATTCATCAACTATTAATTTTGAACCAGTATTAAAATTGCTCTTAGGGTATCTAGATACAATATAATTATCTTCTTTATTTTTTTTAATTACTTCAAAAATTGCCATATATACCTCCTATTTTTGTTCTAACAATTCTACATATTTTTCATTACCTACATTTTCGCAAATCCAACCTTCTAAATCATTAGATGTTTTAATTTTATACCAATTTCTTTTTTCAACTACAATTGTTACATATTCTAAAAAATGTGATGAATAAATATTGTCATAATCTTTGTGTTTTCTTTGTTCAGTTATTTCTTCAACATATGTATCTAAAACATTAAATATATCTCCTTGCTTTACTACAGCTAAAGATTGCTCATTTACAGAATGATTTTTTCTTAAATTCATTGTTTCGTTTGTTATTCTAATTTGCTTTACAGATTCATCTCGTTTATTAGAATAAGAAAATTTATTTAAACATTCTTCATTATCTTTACCACAAATTATTTTATAGTCTATATTTTCGCTATAATCAGATTCTTCTCCTAAATATAAATAACCGGTAACGTTTTTATTTGTTTTCACTTTTACAAATCCATATGGTCTCAAATCATCATTTACTTTAATTTCATCAAAATTTAATATATTATAATAATCGTATGCTCTTACAACTAACAAAATATTACTATCTTTACTTGGAGCAAAATATAACTTTTTTCTACCAAGAGTTTGTATTTGATTTTTGGTATTGTCTATTAAATTACTTTGTTTATATGGCAGTATATTCCATATTTTTAATATTGTTATAACAGAAAATATCATTAATATAATAATTGGAATAATTATTATTTTTTTAGATAATCTATTATTTTTATTTTTTTCTTTTTTCTTAAAGTTTTTTCTTATATAATTATTTTTTTCAATTTGAATATTTTTTTCATTTAAATTCATTATTGATTTAGATGAAGTATCTAAATTCCAAGTTGGCGTTACAAAATGGGATATTAGTATAGCAATAATATCACAACCATAAAAACTAATTAGTTGTACAAATCCATGATATCTATAATCTCCAGCAATAATTAAGTTATTTAAGGATAAAACAAATTTAAATGCAAATAATATTAATAAAATTGGAAATATTTTTTTAGATAATTTATATGTTTTACGATTTATAAATAAACCTACGAAATAAATAAAAATTATTATAATATATATAAGCTCTACAATTAGTAGAAATGGAACTTCTTTATAACTCATAAATTCTAAAGAATTTAACGATGTACAGCCAAATGAGAGAGTAACAATTTTAAACATTGGATAAAAAATCGCTGCTAAAATGCATAATACATAGTACCACACTGGCAACTTTTCTTTTACAATATTTACTTCATATTGACCATTTCCAATACTTTTAGCTTCTTCTAAAGCTTTTTGAACTTTTGCTACAGTTTCTTCATCAATATCTTTTAATTCTGGGTTTTTATATTCATCTATTACTTTTTTAATACCTCTAGTTAAATCTTGAATAGCTCCAACTTTATCCATTGATTGAGCTTGTAACATTGAAAATTCTTCTGGTAATTTATAAGCATCAATTTTACTATACACTGGGATTAAAACTTTTCCTTTATCTTGTTTCATCATTTCTAAGAAACGACTCCACTCATTTTTAACCCAAACCGCACCAAAATTTTCTTCTTTAGTACCTACAACCAACATTACTTTTGATGTTTTTAATGCTGAATAAATATATGGTTCATATTCTCTTCCTAATTTATCTTCCAAAGTAATTCTTGCAAAAAACACTTTTAATCCTGATTCAATTAATTTATCATAAATATCTTGTGCTATAACTGAATCTTTTGTTCTCTCTCCATTTTGATCTGTTTCTTTATAGCAAATAAATACATCATAAGGTTTTTCTTGATTAGAAATTTTTAATATTCCTTTTTGTATTTCGTCTATTCTAGTTGCTTCATCTTCATATAGTTTTAAAGCGTCTCCATAAGATTCTTTTTTTATCATCTTATAATCAGCATCACTAAGTATTGAAGAATCATTTGTCCTGTGACATGTTGGTATTTTTTTCTTTGTCTTTGGATCATCTATATATTCCACACCATATTTGCATAAAAGAATTCCCCAATGTGCCTCCATTTGTTTATTATCTAATTCTAGTATTTTTTCATAAATTTCTTTAGATTTATCAAATTCATTATCAAGTCTTAATGAATTAGCACGATTATATAAATTAACAATTTTCTCATTATCTAAATCAGGAAGTGTCATTACACTCTTACAATATATACATTTTCCTGTATTAGTATTTTTAATTGGTTCAATGTCACCACCACACATTTTACATTTAAAAACCATACTTCAATACATCCTTTCTCTTAAAGAAAGTAATAACTTCTTTTAGTAGTTTAATTATACTATATTTTAGGAAATTTTAATAGTGTTTTAGCCAAAAATTTTAAAGTCCTTTCACTAACTGAAAAACCTATAATTCAAAGTCATCATGACCTTTATCTTTATGTTTATCATTTTCCTTATTCCAAACATAGTCATCTTTGATTGATTCAATAGTATCATCACTAAATATTCCATGTTCATACATATCTTTAGATACTTTCCAGTAATCTTCTCGTTCCTTATCTTTGCCAAACATCTTATTTTTTATGAATTTTACTAATCTATTAAATACATTCTTGAAATAATCAACCATTTCTTGTAAGTGTTTATTATCATTTTTTAACTCTTTAATCTCTTTATTTTTATTATCAATATTTTTAGATAAAGTATCAACTTTAAGTGATAATGCCTTATTGTTTTCAGTCAGTATTTTAATTTTTTCTCTATTTTCTTGTAATTCAGTATCTACATTATTTAAAGTAACTGAAAACATTTCAGTCTTTTTGAAATCTTTGTTAGTATCATTAACTTTATCAACATAATCAATGATTTTATTTCTATCACTATCTGAAATAAGATAAGTATTTTTAATTACAGGTGCTTTTTTTAGACTATTGATAGTTTCTTTAATGTCATTAGTAGAGTTATCTAGTTCATTAGACTTTTTACTAGCAATTTTAAGTGTCTCTTTGTTTCTATTAAGTTCTTCCTTCATTGCTTGGTAGTTAGTCATATCTTTAACATTTATATCTTTATTTCTACCTTTTTCTTTCTTCTTTAAAATATTGTTAAGACCATATTCTTTATTAAAACTAGCAATACATAAAGTTCTCATTTTATCTTGAATAGTACGTAAACTATCTCTTGTGAAAACATCACCTTTACCAACTTGTTTACTCATACCATTTTTACTTTTATATTTTATTGGAACACCTACAATATGAAGATGAGGGCTAGTTTCATCATAATGAATAATACCACTCGCTATTTTAAAATCAGGAACTAACTCTTGTAAATCATTAAGTTGCTCTTTAAACACGTTAGTCATTTTATGTTTAAATTTATCATCTTTAGTATCCCAATATTTCTTATCGCCTAGTTCTATGATAATCTCACAAGCAAGGTCGTTTTTAGAGTTATCACTTATCTTTTTAAAGTAGTCAGTAATTTTTCTATCATTTCTATGTTTCAATTCTTGTTCTTTATTATATTCAATTCTTGCTTCTTCAAATTCTTCTAAATAGAGATTTTTAACATCATCATAAAGAGAAGTAGTGCCTTTTATTATTTCTATAAGTTCTTGATTATTATCATACTTACGATAGTTATGTTTATCTACTCTTGATAATTGCTTTGCATTTTGAATAGCATTATTAGATAGAGAAGTAAAACCAGATGCATTATTCTTTGCCATATTTTTTGATGATGGCTTTCTATTTTTATCACTACCTAAATGTAGAGAATAGGATAATTCGTTCATAAAATATCAACCCCTTATTTATCATTAAAATATTTTCTTGCATCTTCTAAAGTAGGGAAAAACTCTTGATTCATCATTGCATTAGAGTTTGGCTCAATGTAGGTACAAACAATGTAGTGATTAAAGCACTTATCAGCATAGATTAAATACAAGTTTTCTTTCTCATCAATTAGATAGCATTTACCATATTTTAAATTATAAAATTCCTTTTTATATTCAAAATCCATATATAAATCACACTCCTTATTTTAAACTTATTTTGGCTTTGTCAAAATGTTTAACCCCCTAGGTATTTTGACGCAAGCATCAAAATAACCTGTGGGCTAGGGCTTCCCTAGAACCCTTTTCGACTT
>CALVHJ010000035.1 GCA_944327425.1 uncultured Bacilli bacterium | reverse complement strand
CCTCTCATAATAAAGTCAAGTATTTTCTACAAAATTTTTAACTTTATTTTTACTTTCTAGATTTTTTTAATTAGTTTTCTCTAATTTTTTACTATTTTTTCGATTTTAAGGTATATTGAAAACATCTAACTCTTATTGTTTTTTTTAAACAATAGTATGTTTAGATTATTAATCTATAAATTTTTAAGTGAACTACAGTCAATATTGTTTTCATATATGCTTATCCTCTCATGTTATTCTGTATTGATAATCTTCACTATCTACTTATACTCTTTTATCCGGCATTATATGAAACTGACCTTGGTTATTCTCCATTTCTAGATCTAGTCCTATGGTGAAAATTTACCAAATTTCACTTTCACATAATATCACTAATCTATCTCTAGTTTAGTGAATTAAAACAACAAATTTCTTTATTATCTTAACTCACTAAACTAGTTCTTAATGATATTAACAACTACTTAAGATACAACTTTCTCTTATTGCCTTTTCTTCGTTATATGAATCTTTATTTTTTACTAGTGCCATTAAGATATATACAAATTTTCTTATTATTGCATTAATTGATATTAATTTTGATAGTTTATTTTCTCTTTGTGTGGTATAATAGTTATGCAATTGCAAGAAGAAAGAGTTATTTCGAACTAGGCTGATGCCCGTTTGTTTAAGGTTTCGTCTTAATTTAGCACGACCTCGTTTGGAAATATGTCTCTTTCCTTTTTTTTGCCCACTTGATGTTTCTTTAAGACTTAACCCACTCATTTTTAATACTTGCTTTGCATGTTCATAATGATTTAAATCTCCAGTCTCTGCTATAATACCAATTACACTTATATAACTTACTCCAGATATCTTTACTGCTTCTTCTACATAGTCTATTTGACTTGCTAATTCTATTAATTCTTTTTTTATTTCTTCTAATTCTTTTAGTAGTTCTTGATACCTTTCATATAATCTTTTAATATTTTTCTTGGTAAATGCATCTGGTGTTACACCACTTGTTTTTTTAGCTAATTCATATATCTTTTTTATTGCACTTATTTTCGCGTAATGATTATTTTCTGTCATTATTTGAACAAATTCTTCTTCGCTCATTCCCTCAATTTCGTTTGGTAATAGTTGATTTTCATAGATTGCTTTTATTGCTACAGAATTAACTTTATATACATGTTCTAACTCTGGAAAATATTTATCATTCCATACATGTATTTTATTTATTGTTCTATTTATTTCTTTGTTGATATCTTCATATTCACTATACCCCGAATAAATATCTTGATATAGTTCATTACGTTCAATTGGTTTGACATATTTACCTTCACTAGTCAGTCTTGCAATTAATATAGCATCTTTAGGGTCACTTTTAATCATTTCTCCATCATGAACACCTTTTTCTTGTTTTACAGTCTGGGTCGGCATTAATACTGTTTCTATTTCGTTATCTTTGAAATATTTATCAATATTTAGCCAATAATGTCCTGTTGGCTCAAAGGCTACAATGACATTATTTAATCCCGTTAGATGACATGCTGCTGTGATGTGAGCTCCAATTACATCTAAATCCTTGGTTCTGTCAAACCATACCTTTTTATACACCTCCAATCCTCTAAAGTTACAGAATCTAGCACAACAATTTATCTTGCCTACATCGATTCCACATATAATTGTGTTTTCTGTAATTTTTTCAATTTTTTCATTTACTCTCATAATTTCATCCTCCTAGTTTAATTCTATCAAATTTTGTAGAATTTAACTATCTGTCTTTATTATAAGAGTCTCTATTAAAATAATAGCGTTACCTAAGATAAAAGTCAACATAAAAAAAACATGTTTACATATAATTTTAGTGAGGTGTTAATAATGAACGGAAATTTTTTTGGAAATCCAACTTTTCCTACAAATACGACTAATAATGCAGCGAATATGACTAGTCCTCCTGGTAACTACAGTTATATAGAAAGTTTACCAATGGAACAAAGTTATATTGAAAATATTTTGAGACTTAATAAAGGGAAAAAAGTTAAAGCTTACTTTTCTTATCCGGATTCAACAGAATGGCGAGATAAAGTCTATGACGGAGTTATTGAAGAAGCAGGTCGTGATCATTTAATTATGAGTGACCCTAAAACAGGAGATTGGTATTTGCTTCGGATGATTTATCTCGATTATGTTACTTTTGAGGAAAGAATTAATTATAGTCATGATTATTCCGATAAAACGTTCTAACAAGAGCGTTTTTATGTTTAAAAATAAGTGGTAAAAAGTGGTTTTTCGGTACCAAGTGTGCTAAAAATGCCATGCCCTGGATAAATTGTTATATCATCAGGATATTTGCTAATTTTTTCTAAACTATTCATCATCTCTTCAACGCTAGAAGTTTCTAGATCACATCTGCCAATTGTATGATAGAATAAAAAATCTCCTGTAAACATCACTTTTTCATCTTTAAAATAGAATGTTAATGAGTCACTGGCATGGCCTAGTGTTTTAATAATTTCGTACTTAAATGTTTTTCTTGAAAAAGAGTTGTGTTTCACATGATATAATTCTTCTAATTCCTCTAATGCTAAAATATGATCCCAATGATGGTGAGTTACTAATATTTCTTCTACTTCATAGCCTTTACATGCTTCTTTTATGTTTTTTGCTTCATCACCGGGATCAATTATAATACATTTACCATCCTTTTTAATTATATAACAATTCGTACGAAGACGACCTACTACTAAATTTTCTATTTCCATTTTTATCACCAATAACATCATAGCAAAAAATAAAGTATATTGCAAATTCTTTAAGCACAACTGCCATTATTTTCATCATAATAATTTATGATCGCATTTAAGATGTCATCAGCATTATTATATGACTTAGTATCAATAATATCATTTATGTTATTGCTTACTTCTAATTTTCCATCTTTTTCGGTTACTTGATAAGTTTCGGTAATTCCTTTTAAAGTACAGGTAACGCTTCCTGTTAGCTCTGTACTTGTTTTGTCACTAAAACTATTAAAAATTAAAAAGCTTACTACCAACAAGATAAAGTAAATTATTAATAACACTCCTATTACTTTTAATATCTTAATAATGATGCCCGCTAGTCTTTCTACATTACTAACCTTTTCTCCCAAAACATTTTTGTTTCCCACTAGCTCATCTAAACTTACATTAAAAATATTTGCTAACTTGCTTGCATCTTCGATGCTTGGTGAGGTTTCATTACACTCCCACTTACTAATTGTTTGCCTTGTAACGTTTAGTTTTTCCGCTAACTGTTCTTGCGTTAAATTATTTTTCTTTCTTAGTTCACTTATCGTACTACCAATATTCATAATTTTCTCCTTTCAAAAAACATTATAAATAAAATTTGTTTTTTTACTATCAATTTTTAATGGAAATGACGCTATTTTTCTTAACATTTTATAAATTCCTTACTTTTTCTTCTAAAACTCTTTAAAAAATTAAAAATTATTGTTATAATTTTGATGGTGAAGAATATGTTGTGGTTATCAATTTTTTTAGTTATTTTAATTATTGTTTGTTTAATGGGAATTTATTATGCGATTAATTTTAATAAGTTAAATGATTTAAAAACAAAAATTCATGAGGCAGAAGTGATTATTGATGAAGCATTAAGGATGAAATATGATACGTTAATGCGAGTTAGTAATCATATTAGAAAACATATGGATAGTAATAAGAATTACTTTAAAGAGTATGAAAAATTAAATAATACTAATATGACTAATTTTGATATGGATCGTAAACTAAATGAAGGTTATACTTTGATTCTTAAAATGGTTGATGATTTAAAGCTGAATGAAGATGAAGAAATTGTGGCGGAAATTGATAAAATTAAAAGATTAGATGAAAAGCTTACCGCTGCGAAAAATTATTATAATAAAAATACAAGTGAAGAAAATGCCATAGTTAGAAAATTTCCTACGAATATTATTGCTAGTATTCATGGCTTTAAAGTAAAATTATTCTTTGATGGAAAAGATATGGATGACGAAATAATAGACGACTTTAAAATGTAAGTCGTCTATTTTTCTACTCTCCAGTCAATTTCTTTTAAACCATTTTTTCGTAAAAATTCATTAGTTTTACTAAAGGGTTTAGAGCCAAAGAAACCATATCTAGCTGAAAATGGAGATGGATGAGGACTTGTTAGGACTAAGTGCCTAGGATTGGTGATAAATTTTGCTTTTTCTTTAGCAAAGTTGCCCCATAAAATAAATATTACTGGTTCACTCTTCTCATTTAAAAGTCTAATAATATAATCTGTTAATCGCTCCCAACCGAGTTTCCTATGACTTGCCGGGGTATCTTTAATTACTGTTAAAACTGCATTAAGTAGTAATACTCCTTCACGGGCCCAATTAGTTAAGTCGCCTGTGTGTGCTGGTGGAATGCCTAAGTCATCTTGTAGCTCTTTATAAATATTTTGCAAAGATGGTGGGATAGCAATGCCTTTTTGAACTGAAAAAGAAAGGCCATGAGCTTCCCCTATCCCATGATATGGGTCTTGTCCTACAATTACTACTCTTGTATCTTGATAACTAGTTAGTTTTAAGGCTTCAAAAATATGATCTTTAGGAGGAAATACCGTATGATGACGATATTCTTCCTCTACAATATGATAAAATTTCTTAAACCCGGGACTATCCCAAATAATTTTTAACTTTTCATCCCAATCATTACCTATCATAAATCACTACTTCTTTCTTACTAAGGCAAAATCCTTCATATGCACAATATCAAAATCATGAATATATTGAACGCGGTTTCCATTTAAATCGATTAAAGTTGGCCACTCTGAAGGATTATTGCAACCAATATTTATATTCAAGGTTCCGTTGCTTCTAGCACCAATATAAAAATTAATTACTTGAGTATAAATTGTACTATATTCATGCTCTTTATCGATAAATAAAGATATATAGTCTAGATTTGGCATCACTTTTTTTAAATCATCAAGAGTTAAATCTATCAAAACCATAAATATTCTTAATTCATCTAGAAAGTTATTTAGATTTCCGGTTTCTATATAATGTTTATATTCTTTTAAATAAATTTGTTTTACTTTTAAAAGTTCATCTCTCAGTTCTTCTAAAGAAGAAAAAGAATTTTTAGCTGTGTAGTTAAAGGGTCTTAATATATCTTTGGTAATATTTCTTAGTATATCTTGTGGTAATTCCTTTAATAGCTTATCAAGAATATGATACATAGTATTTATTTCAAAATATCTTGAGTTAAAAAATTCTATTTTATCTTTATCACAAGCTTTATTTTCACATACTTCTAAACCTTTATCATCAATATAAACTCCAACTGGTGCTAAATCATTACTATCAAAACGGTAAATGGCTGCTAATTTTTTTAAATACTTGCTTCTTTCTTCAGTACTTCCATAAACAAATTTATGCGTTGGTCGCATAATGATATCTTCTAATACTTGATTATATTCCATTTTTAAAACTCCCTACTTATGATAATTTTCATGATTATTTATTACATTATAAACTTCTTAATCTTTAATTTTTCATCTTAATCATTACCCATCATTTTACGCCTCTAACTTCTTAAACTTCTTTGTAATTTTTGTAAATCCATTTCTAAAGTATTATTTTCTTTCTTTTGTTTGATTTCATTTTCTATTT
Source organism: uncultured Bacilli bacterium (assembly GCA_944327425.1). GTDB lineage: Bacteria > Bacillota_I > Bacilli_A > RF39 > UBA660 > Caccenecus. The sequence goes on along the minus strand of CALVHJ010000035.1, from coordinate 6,367 downwards.
CGTTCATTCTTTTTATACAGTCCATTTTTAATCTATCTAATGGATTTGGTAGTATTAATTCTTTTGATATATTCGTTTTAGTTTTAAATAATTCTGTTACATAAAAGGTTCCCAGTTGTTCAATTTCTTTTTTTATTTTTTCTCTTGCTTCTTCGTCATCTAGTTCATTAGCAAGTTTACCTAAATTTACTAAATCTCTTAATATTACATCATGAATTTCCGAATTATCTTCTACCTTTTCCTGTTTCTTTTTTTCTTCTTCCTCTAACATATCATTAAAGGTGTCTTCCAATTCTAATACTTGTGTATGACTAATATATTCACTATCTATTTGATATCCTTTATTTAAGAGAAAGTTATATAAATCCTCCCATTTATAAATTTTCATAACACCACTTGGTTGATTATTATTATATTCATTAAAATAATAATACTTGGTGTCATCTTTAAGACTGTTAAAGCTACACTCTCTTCGATCGTATCTACAAATTATAATATTTCTTGTTTTGGTTTTTTTACAACAAAAATTATAAATATTATTATCAAAGATTGTAACTCCTAAATAGCCAACTACTAAATCTTTAATTGGATACTTATTAAATATTTTTAAACCAAACAAACTTAAAACCTCCCCTATTTATGATAATTTTCATGATTATTTATTTTAAATGCTCGATATATTTGTTCTAATAATATTCCTCTAAATAGGCCATGAGGAAAAGTTAAGGATGAGAAAGAAAGCTGGTAATTACTTCTATTTTTTATTCTATTACTTAATCCGGTAGAAGAACCGATGATAAAGGTAATGGTACTATGCGTGATAAAGGTTTTATCAATTAGTTTGGCGAAAGATACACTATCAATTTCTTTTCCTTCAATTTCTAGAGTAATTACATAATCATTTGTACCAATATATTTTTCGATATTTTTGGCTTCCCTCTCTAAATCTTCTTCGTCTTTTAATTCAATTATTTTTAATTGGTGATACTTATTTATTCTTTTCGTGTAGTCATTTACTAACTCAGTTAAATACTTTTCTTTTAGTTTTCCTAAACAAATTATTTTAATCATACTTCTATTATTTCACTTATCTCATTAGGTTTAGCACAATGAATATCTCGAAAAGTTATATTATAAGTATCAAAAATATGGTTAATTTCTTTTAAAGCTAGTTCTTCAGTGTTATTTTTTTCAGATAAATGCATTAAGTATATCTTTTTGGTATTAGTACCAATTAATTTAGTTAAGTAAAGACTACAGGCATTATTAGATAAATGGCCATAGTCTGATAGTACTCTTTGTTTTAACCAATCAGGATATGGTCCGTGTTGTAACTTTTCAATATCATGATTGCTTTCAAATAAATATATTTCTTTATTTTGTAAATATTTGAAGTTTTTATGGTTAACATAGCCAGTGTCGGTAACATAGACAACAGAATGGCCAAGAGATTCAAAAACAAAGTTTCTTGAGTCGGTGGCATCATGACTAGAATGGAGACATTTTACTTGTAAATTATTTAATATTACTTCATCTTCATAAATTAATAGGTGTTCATAGTCATGAATGTCATCAAGTTCTTTAAACATTTCTTTGGATATAACTATAGTTGGGTGATACTTTTTTATAAAGGTTTTTAGGGCTGATATATGATCATCATGTAAATGGCTTATAAATATATAATTAATTTCTTCGGGTTTAATCCCAATATTATTTAATTTTTCAACAATATATTTCCGATTCTTTCCTATATCTATTAATATTTTAAATTCTTCTGTTTCAATATAAGTGGAATTTCCCCCTGAACCACTTGCTAAAATACATACTTTCATTATCTATATAGATCAAGCGGATTTATATTGATGCCATTATAAGATACTTCAAAGTGAAGATGAGCTCCGGTTGATGATCCTGAATTACCCATATAACCAATTTTCTCACCTCTTGATACTGTATCACCAACACTTACCAAAACAGTTTGATGTAAATGAGCATAAGTTGTTATATAACCATTTCCGTGATCGATAATTACTTCGTTACCCATTCCTCCACCACAGGTATCACCATATCCTCGTCCTTGAGATGGACAAGAATTATTAACTCTAATAACAGTTCCACCAGCGGCAGCATAAATTAGCGAACCAAAATTACCAGCTCCGGAAATATCAATTCCTTCATGCATACGACCCCATCGCCAACCACGATAACTAGTTATGACATATCCACGATTAGTAGGCCATGCCCAAGCTCCATTTAAATTAACAGGATTTTGATTATTACTAATTCCCCCACTTGTAGGACCAACTGTTGTTATTTCATTTTGAACTTCTTGAATAGTAGCAATTAATTCAACTTCAGCTTCTTGAGAACGTTCACCATTAGTAACAGTGTAAGTTTCTTGGTAACGTTCAATACCATTTCTTCCTGCTGTTGTTACTTCACTAAAACCATAAGGTCTACTATTATCTCGTACTGTTTCTTTTTCATAATAAACTATTTCATCACTAATTTCATATAATTCATAAACAAATGTTATTTGCGGTTCGATCAAAGTAACATTTACTTCATCCCCTACTCTTAAAATAGTATCCTCAGATTTATAAGTTGGATTAGCAATTAAAAATTCTTCAACATTTAACTGATTATCATTAGCAATAGAGGCAATGGTATCACCAAGTTTTACCGTATAATATTCATTATCAGGATCACTTCCAAATAAAAGAAATTGGCTTAATTCTACTTCATCAGTATATATTTTTTCATTAACACTAATATATGCTTCTTTAATGGTAATATCCTCAGTAAAATACATATCTTCTATTAATCTTCCGGTATCGACAATTTCTTCTTGCGTATTATTAATATAATTATCGTATTCATCTTCTTCTAAAAAAGCATTTACTACTCTTAAAGTGGCATTGATAAAAGTGTTTTTGTCTAAAACATTAATTGTATAATTAGTATCTTCATCTTTTATCGTTATAACATAACCTCTAATAGTAAAATCATCGGCTTGTTCAATACGATCATATACTTCATTAATACTATCAGATGTATTATCATAAGTGTTTATAGCTACTACTTTTAAGTTCGTAGGAGGATAAACATTTTCAACATTATATGTACTCTTAATAGATGTTTGGTTTTGATCAATTAAGTTATATAATTCGTCAACGCTTTCAATTATACCAATTTTTTCACCACTTAAATATACTTGGTATTTTAAGTTTGCTCTCGTTAATATTTTATCGGTCATATTACTAAGTAATAAAATTAAACCGACAATGGAAGTAATTAAAATAGTTATGATTATACTTCTTTTATTCATATTAATTCCTCCTAATTATCTTCGGTATGAAGATAGTTTTTAAAATTACTCATGTTTAGTTCAAAAAGTAAACGATAAAGGCCAGTTGAACCTTTACGATGTTTAGCTATAATTACATCAATAGGAACAATGGTCTCTTTTTTCTCACTTTTGGCTTCATAATAATCTTTTCTATTTAAAAATAATACTAAATCAGCATCTTGTTCTAAAGAACCGGATTCTCTTAAATCAACTAAAGCTGGTTCTTTGTTTTCACGTTTATCAACACTACGAGAAAGTTGAGCTAAAGCAATAACCGGAACGTCAAGTTCTAGAGCCATAGTTTTTAGGCTTCGAGAGATCTCTGATACTTCTACTTGTCTTGATTCGACGCGATTAGAACCAGTAGTAACTAGCTGTAAGTAGTCAATAACAACCAGTCCTAAGCCACTTGGAGTTGAAGCTAGTCTTCGACATTTAGCTTTTATCTCAGGAGCGGTAATACTAGCATTATCTTCAATATAAATGTTAGTAGAAGCCAGTTTACTTAAAGCTTCATTGTATCTTTTCCAGTCATTATGTTCAAGTTTACCAGTATTAAGCTTATAAGAATCAATACCTCCTACACTTGCTATCATACGATTTACAAGCATTTCGGCGGACATCTCTAAATTAAAAATAGCAATAGCTTTATCAGTTGAGAAAGCAGCATTGGTAGCAATATTTAAAGCAAAAGCGGTTTTTCCCATACCAGGACGGGCTGCTAAAATAATAAGTTCACCACCATGAAGTCCAGCGGTTACGCGATCTAAGTCATAAAATCCGGTTCGAATACCTGTTATATCACTTTTGTTTTTGGCAAGTTCCTCAAGACGTTCTTGAGCTCGACGTAGTACTTCATGAATAGGAACAAACTCGGTAGAAGTTCTAGCTCTTACAACATTTAATATGCTTCTTTCAGCATTATCAAGCATACCGGTGATATTTTCGTCATTGTAAGCACTAGTAATAATGTCAGTGGCAGTATTAATAACATTTCTTCTAATCTGAGCATCTTTAAGAATCTTAATGTAGTACTCAAGATTGGCTGATGTTACAACCGAATCAATAACTTCAGTTAAATAGTTTAAACCGCCGATTTCATTAAAAGCTTTTTTCTTGTCTAATTCTGATTTAATAGTTGTTAAATCAACGGGTGTTCCTTTTTTATATAAACTTATAATAGCATTGAAAAGTATTTTATTTTTTTCATTATAAAACATATCCTCTGTTACTTCATCATTTATCTTTTCTAGGGCATCATTACTTAAAAATGCTACCCCAAGAACACTCATTTCTGCTTCTAAATCACTGGGCATTACTCTCGTTGCCACCAAAATCACCTACTTTACTTTTGCAAATTTATTCTTAATTTAAACATTACTCTTTTATGAAGAATAATTTGTACTTCATGAATGCCTAAAGTATCTAGTTCTGTATCTAGTTTAATACATTTTTTATCAATGTTATAGCCTAATTCTTTTAATTTCTGAGCTATTTGTTTAGTTGATACTTTACCAAACACTTTGTCCTCTGCCCCAGTTTTAACATTAAAATCTATAATTTTATTTTCTAACATTTTCTTTATTTTGATTAATTCTTCTACTTTTCTTTCTTCGTCTTGTGCCTCTTCATCTAATCTTTTGTCTAATACTTCTTTACTTCTTTTAGTTAGAGGGACAGCTAGTTTGTTTTTTATTAAATAATTGTTGGCATAGCCATCACTAACACTTAATATTTCATCTTTTTTACCGACTTTTTTAACATCTTGTAATAAAATGATTTTCATCGAATCACCCTTTCTAACAAGTTATATTATATCAAAAAAAAGCTACTAATAAAAGTAGTTTTATTTTCTTGTAAATACGATCATGAGGATAAAGCCTAAAACAATAGCTCCAAAAACACAATAAACAATGATAGTTGCTACCATGCTAGGTTCACTGTATAAGTCATCTAAAGTTAAAGCTCTAGCATCAACATTAATTTCTTCTAAAGTACTAGATACAATGTCTTCATAATCAGAATTTTCAGTATATTCATTAGCATATTCAAATAATGTGTCCCAAGTAGTAGAGTTATAACCTAAAATATGTTTGTCTCCGACAACAAATAAAGGAACGGTATTATACTGATCTTCATCTAGACCTAATTTAGCGGCTACTTCATTATGGAGAGTTCGATTATTAGTATTTTCCCATACTTCATAAGTTACTATTTCCACATTTTCCGGTATTTCTTCACGATGCTCACTTATATATTCTAAAGCTTCGTGACAATGTTCACAAGTTTCACCTCTAAATAAATAAACCGTTATTGTATCACTTGCAAAAGCATTTAGGGGTAAAATAACTAAGCTTATAGTAATTAATAATAGTAATAATATCTTTTTCATAATTCACATCCTCTCATGTATTATAGCAAACAATGAAAAAATAGTAAAGAATATTTAAATATTGTACTATTTTTTTAATGCCTTTCATATTTTTAATTAGAAAGATGAAAGATGGTGAAATTTTGGAAAAAAAAGAATTACTGGAATCAATAGCCAAAAGAGGAAATGGTAGTATTTATTTAGGAGTGGTTGGAGCAGTTAGAACAGGTAAATCTACTTTTATTAAAAGATTTATCGAAAACTTAGTTGTTCCAAACATTACTGATGAATACGAAAAGAAACATTGTTTAGATGAAATACCCCAAAGTGCTCAAGGTAAAACAATTATGACAACGGAGCCAAAGTTTGTTCCTTCTAATGGAGCCGAAATACATGTTGATGAGTTTACTACTAATATTAAACTTGTTGATTGTGTTGGTTTTGTAATACCAGGGGCTCAAGGTTATGAAGATGAAGATGGAAATCCTAGAATGGTAAAAACACCATGGTTTCCAGATTCTATTCCTTTTGTAGAGGCGGCAGAAATTGGAACAGAAAAAGTTATTCGAGACCATGCGACTATCGGGATAGTGCGGCGCGGGCGCATTGTGCGCGCTCGTCGCGTGGTGCGCATCCCTCCCGTATGC
>CALVHJ010000034.1 GCA_944327425.1 uncultured Bacilli bacterium | reverse complement strand
TGTATAGTTAACTGTGCTATCAACAACTGGTACACTAGCAGTACTCCTATATCTAGCACTACTAAAATTAAGTATTACGGCACTAATTATTAGTACTACAAAGACACCAATAACAATATTTCTTTTCAAATTACTTTTCTTTAATACCTCGAATTTCATAACTTCCCTACTTTCGTGAAGTATAACTTCATTTACAATTGCCCAAAATAGTTATAACCTATTTTAGCTTACACAACAAATATAACCCATTTTAGACTAAAAGTCAATACTCTATTTTAGATTATGGTAAAGTTATTTTCAAAGAAGGTAGACAAATATGAATAGATTAAGAGATTTAAGAGAAGATAAAGACTTATTACAAAAAGATATAGCTAAGTATTTAAACATGTCCCAAACTGGATACTCAAAATATGAAGTTGGTACCAATGATATCCCTACCGAAATATTAAAAAAACTAGCAGATTATTACAACACTAGTATTGATTATTTATTATGTTTAACTGATGAGAGAAAACCTTATCCTAAAAGCATCCTAAATGACAAAAAATAACTTCAATTAGAATAAAATTAACTAGATAAGGGGGAATAAAATGAATGCTAATATTCGTGGTTTTCCTCCTAATATTGATCCTCAAACTTTTGCCTTTCTAGCTTGTCTTGTTGGTTCAGCTTTAGCTGGTGATTTTGACGCTTATGAACAATCTAGTATAGGCAACTGGCTTATGCTAGTTGGTGAATTTATGCTTACAGCTGCTGCCCAACAACAATTAATTGAAGCAAGACTTGAAAACTTTAACATAAACATTAATAGTCGTGAACACAAAAGTGGTGGTAGTTATTATGCTAATAATTCTAAGAGTAGTCAAACACAAAGAAACGAAGTAGACTTCTTACTTGAAGCCGTAAAAAAACTCCAAGAAGAACTTGAAGCCTTGAAAAAATAATTAATCTTTTAATATTCTAAGAGAATTTAATATCGCTAATAATGTTACGCCTGTATCAGCAAAAACCGCTAAAGCCATATGAGCAATACCAAGCATAGCTAAAATTAATATTAATATTTTAATACCTATCGAAAATATTAAATTCATCATAATAATTTTTTTTGTTTTAAAAGCTATTTTAAGCATTGTTAAAATACCCTCTAAATCATCATTCATAATAACTATATCACTAGCTTCTATGGCACTATTACTACCAATATTACCCATACTAACTCCAACAAGAGCTTGCACCAAAGATGGAGCATCATTAATACCATCCCCGACAAACATAACTTTATATTTTTTTTGTAAGTTTTCTAATTCTTGATATTTTTCTTCTGGTAGTAAACCAGCTTTATACTCATCTATTCCTATATTATCAGCCACAATTTTGGCAAAAGAGTTATTATCTCCCGTAAACATATAAGTTTTAATATTATATTCTTTGAGTTTTCTAATAACTTCTTTAGCATTATCTTTAACTCGATCATCAAAAACAAATCCCCCAATTACTTCATCATTTACCATAACTAAAACATTATCTTTTTTATTTGTTTGGCATAATCTAGCACTTCCTACTCTTACAATATCATTTTCTATTTTAAACTCTATTCCCTTGCCATCTATTTCTCTAAAATCTTTTACTTTAGAAGTATTAATTTCTTCCTTATTCTCATTAAGTATTAGTCTTGCTATCGGATGAGTTGAAAATACTTCTCCCATACTAGCAATTCTTATTACATCGTCTTTAGTATATTTATCACTATAAACATTTATTTTTTGTAACAAAAATGACCCGATAGTAAGTGTTCCTGTTTTATCAAAAACTACAGCATCACACTTAGTTAAAGCATCTAAATAATTACTTCCTTTAACAAGTATCTTTTTTCTTGAACTAGCTCCTATCCCTGCAAAATATGAAAGAGGAACTGAAATAGCTATAGCACAAGGACAAGAAATAACTAAGAATGTTAAAGCTCTATAAATACTATCACTATAACTTATATTTGTTATAAGCGGCAAAAATGCTCCTATAATAACTGCTAATATAAGTACTATTGGCGTATAATAACTAGCTATTTTGGAAACAAAAGTCTCCGTCTTAGCTTTATTATTAGTAGCATTCAAAGTAAGTTCTAGTATTTTATAAGCAGTACTATCAAAATATGACTTTTCTACTTTTATTTCTATAGCATCACCTTTATTAATATATCCCGATAACACTTGCTCATTTTCTTTTACTTCCTTTAAAGTTGATTCTCCTGTAAGTCCTGATGTATCAACAAAGGTATTACCTTTAACTACTACGCCATCAACTGGTATTAACTCCCCTTTTTTTACCACAATTAAATCATTTATTGCTAATTCTTCACTTTTAACTTCTTTAATTTGTTTATTTACTTTTAAATTAGCATAACTTGTTTTTAATTCTACTAAATCTTTAATAGAATTACGACTCTTATTAACAGCTTTATCTTCAAGTATTTTTCCTAAAACATATAAAAGTAACACCATTAATCCTTCCATATGTTCCGAAAGAATATAAGCTCCAATTGCTGATATACAAATCAAAGCATTTTCATCGACATTATGTGACTGCACAATCTTTTTTACTGCTTTTATAAATGTTTTGTACATAAGTAATAAATAACAAATAATAATCATTATTTCTTTTACAAACTCATTTTTAATCAAAAAAGATATACCTAAAATAATAACCGCTAAAACAAATCTTAACAATTCCCCATCTTGTTTATTTTGTTCATATTTTTCTTTATATACTAAAACATTAGGTTCCACTTTTTTAATAATTTTAAATATTTCTTTAAAAGGATTATCCATCTCAGTTTTAAAACTAAGTGTTAAAGTACTAAAGTTAACTATTACACTGGAAAAACGGTTATCTTTTTTTATTTCATCTTCTATTTTTTTAGCACAATTAGCACAATCTAAGTTTTCTAAATAATATTTATAATTCTTCAACGTGTTCACGTCCTATCTCAAATAATTTAATTACATGTTCATCTTTTAAACTGTAATAAACAACTTTTCCTTCTTTTCTAGACTTAACAAGTTTTGCTTGTTTTAATATTCTAAGTTGATGCGATATCGCTGATTCACTACTATTTGTAATAAAAGCTAAATCTGATACACATAACTCACTTAACTTTAAAGCATAAATAATCTTAACTCTTGTACTATCACCAAAAATTTTAAACACTTCGGCAACATCAAATAACAATTCATCACTAAGCATTTTGTTTTTAACTCGCTTAGCCAACTTTTCATGAATTAAATCTTTATTCATTTTATCTCCCTTTCATTTGAATAATTGTTCATATATTTAATTATATGCTAGTAATATAAATAAGTCAATAGAAAAAACTATATTTACATAGTTTTTATCCACCAATTTTAGCAAGCAAATTTTCCAATATTTCTTTGTCCTCCATTTTAGTTATAGCAAAACACTTTTTACCTAAATCTTTAAATGATGCTCCACAGTGATAAAGATGCTTTTTATCGATTATAATAAATCGATCATGAAAAAAATTATTTTGAATAATTTTAATATTCTGATATTGCTTCTCATACATCTCTAAATCTTTTTTATTAATATTTTGGGTTACAATAATAACATCTTTTTGAATAGAAGCAAAAACATCTAATATATTTTTATCAATATAATTATCAACAATAATAATATTTTCTTTAGCCTGATTCAAAATATCACATAACAAAGAATAAGCATCATAAATAGCCCCATCAAAAAACAAATGATGAACTTTTTCATTATCCATTTTATCAAAAATTAGTTCAAATTTATGATCATGATCTATTAATTTAGTTTCTATGTTAGATATTCTATCCTCTAAAGTATTACTAGCAATATATTTACGCATTAAAACAAAAGCCTTAATAATTGCTACATTTACTTTCGCAGCAATTTCACTTTTTAATAAACCGCTTAACATCATAACTCCATGTTCAGTAAAAACATATGGTAAATATCTTATTCCTCCCCATATCTCACTTGAGGTCACAAATTGTGACCTCAAGTTATTCCACTCTTCTTGGGTTATTTGAAAACAAAAATCTTCTGGAAACCGACTTAAATTTCTTTTTACAACTTGATTTAAAGCCTTTGTCTCCACTTGATAAAGTTTAGCCACATCACTAGCTAACATTACATGTTTTCCTCTAACTTCATAAATTAGATCTTCAATTTTAATTCCACTAATCATCAATTCATTCATTTTTCCATTTCTCCCCATCTACAAGACCACAATTTATGATCATAATCTATTAATTTAGTTTCTATATTAGATACTCTAGTCTCTAAAGTATTACTAGCAAAATATTTACGCATAGCAACAAAAGCATCCATAATTCTAATACTAACTTCTTCAGCCACTTCAGTTCTAAGAACTGTTGCTAGCATTGCAACTCCCTGCTCAGTAAATGCATAAGGATAAGTTCTAAACATATTATTTGCATTTGCGGTTTCAGATTGAAACCGCAAATTATCATATTCTTCCTTTGTTAATTGAAACATAAATCTTTCAGGAAATCGGTTAATATGTCTTTTAACAGCCAAATTAATCGATTTTGTTTTATTTGCACATTTATAAAGCCACGCCAAATCACTATCTAACATTACTTGTTTTCCTCTTACTTCATAAATCAAATTTTCTATTTTGATATCGTTAATCATTAATTCATTCATTTCTCCATTCCTCCCATCTACAAGATCACTTTACTATCTTGAATATTATTTTTTACTACAATTCAATTATATCATAATGCGTACATTAGTTCAATATAATATTGCTAAAAAATAGCTTAAAATCTTAAGCTACTCTAAAATCATCTTCCATAGTAAATACTATATTTTCTTCAATCCATTCTTTTCTTGGTTCTACTTTATCCCCCATAAGCACATTAACTCGTTTCTCAGCTAAGGCAGCATCATAAATATTAACACGAATTAAACTTCTTGTTTCCGGATTCATCGTTGTATCCCATAATTCTTCGGCATTCATCTCACCTAAACCTTTATTTCTAGATATATCTGGTTTACCAGGATTTTCTGATACAATTTTAAATCTTTCTTCATCCGAATAAGCATAAAAATGTTTCTTACCATAATCTAGCTTATATAAAGGTGGTTTAGCAATATAAAGTTTACCGGCTTCTATTAAAGGCCTCATAAACCGGTAAAAGAAAGTTAACAACAATATTTGAATATGTGACCCATCTACATCGGCATCAGTCATAATAATAACTTTATCATAATTAGAATCATTTACATCAAACTCAGCTCCCAGTCCTGCTCCAATAGTATGAATAATGGTATTTATCTCTTCATTTTTAAGCATTTCGGTAATATTTGCTTTCTCTGCATTAATAACTTTACCTCGTAAAGGAAGTATTGCTTGAAATTTCCGATCTCTCCCGCCTTTAGCCGATCCTCCAGCTGAATCTCCCTCGACTAAGAAAAGCTCATTAATTTTTGGATTTTTACTTGTTGCTGGTGCTAATTTTCCTGATAAATTCTTTTCTACTTTACTTTTACCTTTACCATTTCTCGCTTCTTCTCTGGCTTTTCGAGCTGCTTCTCTTGCCATTTTACTTTTACTTGCTTTATCAACAATATTTAAAGCCACTTCTTTATTTTCTTCCAAAAAGAATTTTAAATTTTCATAAGTAACCGCTTCGGTTATACTTCTAGCTTCCGGAGTTCCAAGCTTTCCTTTCGTTTGGCCTTCAAACTGTAATAAATTCTCGGGAATACGCAAATTAATAACCGCACTAAGTCCCTCTCTAACATCACTACCATCAAAAGTTGCATCTTTACCTTTAATTATATTATTAGTTTTAACATAATCATTAAAAGCTTTCGTAATACCCGTTTTAAATCCTACCTCATGAGTTCCCCCATCCGTAGTTTTAACATTATTAACAAATGATATAATATTCTCGTTATAAGTATCTGTATACTGCATCGCTACATCTACTTCTATTCCATTTTTAATCCCACTAAAATTAAGAACTTTATTTAAAGTTGTTTTACCTTCATTCATAAACATAATAAAATCAACAAGCCCATTTTCATAATGAAACTTAGTTTCTTTTTTAGAATCTTCATCTATTACTTCAATGACTACATTAGGTATTAAAAAGGCACTTTCCTGCATTCTTTCAACAATTGTTGTATAAGAAAACATGGCATTTTTAAATATATCATAATCTGGCATAAAAGTAACAACTGTTCCTGTTTTATTAGTTTTCCCTATTGTTTTTAAAGGACTATCAACTAACCCTCCATCTTTAAAACGAATATTAGAAATTAATCCATCACGGTAAATTATTACATCCATCCATTTTGACAATGCATTAACAACACTAGCTCCGACACCATGAAGTCCACCACTTACTTTATAATTACCCTCTTCAAATTTACCACCAGCATGTAAAATCGTGTATATTACCTCTGGGGTAGATTTACCTGATTCATGCATACCAATTGGCACTCCTCGACCATTATCCGCTATAGTGATAGAGCCATCTTTATGTAAAACAATTTTTATATGATTACCATATCCATTAATAATCTCATCAATAGAATTATCAACAATTTCCCATATTAAATGATGTAGACCTCTTTTATCTGTACTGCCAATATACATTCCTGGTCTTTTTCGAACAGCTTCTAAACCTTCTAATATTTTAATTGATGATGCATCATACTTTTTGTTTGCCATTATTTATTCACCCTATCATCAATTATAACAGACAAACCAAAAATTGTAAAACATCTTAACACTTTTTTTACACCATTTACACTTGCAACTAATAATATTATCATATATAATTATAAGTGGTGATTTTATGTCAAAAAATACTAAAACAATTTTAATTGTTTCCCTAATAACTCTATTAGTTATTGGCCTTGCTATTCTAATATTTTATTTAGTATATCAAAGTAACTCAAATAATACCAATAATGATGACCGCAATAATAATACTAATGAAAATAACGATTCTAACAGTAGCATTAATGTTTATGATCCCGAAAATCTTACTTCTACTAATTATGAAGATAAGACTGTAACTATCTATCTTTTTAAAGGTAGAGGATGCCCTCACTGTGAACATGCTACCGAATTTTTAGAAACCATTATTTCTGAATACCCTTATTTAGAAGTTAAGACTTATGAAGTTTGGTATAATGACGAAAACTATGAATTAATGCAAGAAGTACTAAGTGAGTTAAACCTTGAAATATCTAAATCTGTTCCTCTTATTGTTATCGGTGATAATTATTATTTAAGAGGTTACAGCTCATCTCGTGATGAAGAAATAAAAACTGCTATAGAAAATGCTTTTAGGGATAACAATTATAATGATTTTATTGAAGATATTTTAAATAATAATGATATCAATGTCAATGAAGAAACTATCAACTAGTTTCTTTTTCTAACTCTTGAAGCATTTACTGCTCCTAAAATATTTTTATAATTATCTATATAATAATCATCTAATAAAGCTCTATTACTCATAAATAAATCCATATTATCTTCACTTATATTTAAACAAACGCCATTTCCTTTAAAAATATCTAAAAAATACATTCCTTCTGATAATAACCTATCTTCTATTTTAAAAGCAAATTTTTTATCTAAAGAAAAATACCCATTCCATAAAAGATATGTAAAAAGATTAGCATAATCTAAACTCTTAGTTAAATTAAGTTCTTAAGCTAATTTAACAGTTTTTTCTAAAACTTGATTATAATATTCCATACTTATAGTGTTTTCTTTTTGATTTTCTTCTATTTCTTTTATATGCTCTGTCGCAAACATAACTTTAAACAACATCAAAAACATTTTAAAATTAACATCATTATCTTTAAGAAAATCCATCATTTCTTCTTCGCTACTCATCATTATCACATTAAATAGCCAATAATCTTCTCTTATTTTATTTACCGCATCCATAAAATCTCTCCTGTTGCAAGATATTATAGTAAAAACACTATTAGATGTCAAACTCTTTTATTATCCGTAATAAGTTCCATATCTTCAGTTAACTGTTTAACTCGTTCAATAATTCTTCTAGCTTTTACTTTATCTAAACTGCTTTTAGTTGAAGAAAGCATTATTTCTAACTCTTCTATTGATAAATTAGAAGTAAAAAAGGTTGTTAAATGATTATTCATTCTCTTTTGTAAAATCGTACCTAATACCTCATCTCTTCCCCATTCACTTACTTGTTCAGCTCCAATATCATCTAAAAGCAAAATAGGAACACTTGCATATCTTTCCATTTTCTCTCCATAACTATCCCAGTCTTCTTTCAAATTTTTAAGTAAATCTGGAAAATATAACGCTTCAAAATCAACTTTCTTATTTATATTTAATTCGTTTAATAAAGCATAAATAAGATAACTTTTCCCACTTCCAAAAGTACCATGCAAATAAAGTCCTTTCATATCTTTATATATAGCATAATCATCATAAAACTTTTTAATCCATCTAATTAATTTCACCCTATTTTTATCTTTAACATCAATATTTATAAATCTAGCATTAAGAAGTTCTTTACTAGCTGTATTTTTAAGTTCTATTAACCGATCTTGATCTTTCTTAAATTTACAAGGAACATAAACAAAATCAATTACTTTATCAAAAACATGAGGATAAAGGTAGTGCCCAACCACTTTATTTTTACATTCATAAATCCCC
Organism: uncultured Bacilli bacterium; assembly: GCA_944327425.1. GTDB lineage: Bacteria > Bacillota_I > Bacilli_A > RF39 > UBA660 > Caccenecus. The sequence goes on along the minus strand of CALVHJ010000034.1, from coordinate 4,214 downwards.
TTACACTCATGACAATTTTTAAGTTCTCTTGTACTATCTTCTAACCCAGAATTATATAAAGCTCCAACTTCTTCTGATATTTTATTTTTACTAACTAGCTCTCTAAAAGTAGCATCTTTTAAATTAGATTTGTAAATACTAACTAACTCATTTCTTAATTCTCTTACTTTTTTATTATCTTTCAAACTTTCCATATAATCACCTATATTTTTAATAATTCTTCTAATTCCTTAGCTTCTTCATCACTAATTTCCGCTTTTTCTAAATTTTTATCAAACCAAACGGGAATAGGAGCCGCATCTTTCTTAACACGCTTTTTATCATTGCCATTCTGCATCTTCTTATGCTCTTTTTCCGCTAAATCCATCGCTTCTCTAGCTGTTTTAACACCTGCTCTTTTCCACTGACCTGCTATCGTCTCAACATAATTAACACTAAGCTTATTATTATTTTTCTTTAAAACATAATCAATTAAAACATTAACTACCGCCGGATTAAGCTCTAAATCTATCATAAGCATCTCCAATAATTTTAAATCTCTATTAGTCGGATTTGATCCATGATACTTACTCTTTAAAAAGTCATATGGGCTTGTATTTTCAAAAACCCCAATAATTCTTCCTTTCTTCGAATTATCTCCACTAGGCATTTTTAAATACTCTGGTTGACTTCGATAAACTAAAGTAGGTAAAGCTCCAGACTTAAACTGATAATATTTACGAGCATTCTTTCTTAATGCTTCCTTTTCAATACTACCCTTTTCATTTAAGCTAATCCTTATTAATTCCACCATTTTAAGCGTATCTAAATCATATATAAAAGCGAGATTAATAATTAATTCTTTCATTTTTTTATTTAATGATTTTTCATTTAATATACCTTTAGGAATACTACTTAAAATTAAATCAAAATCAATATCACTAACAATATTTAAAGGTAGAACTTCTCTACTTCTTGCCTCTACTACCGGCATATTAGTTGACTCAAAAACCTCATTCATTGGTTTAGTTATATCTATATAATCTTTTAAATCAATATTTACTTTCCGATACATTTTTTTAAGATAATTATACTCTTCTTCTCCTACATTATTATATAAAACAATATTTAATATGGGATTATTAAAAAATTCTGAAGCACTAAGCGGCGAATAAAGTTCATAAACATAAGAATTAATATCTCCCTCTTTATAATAAGTTTTCATAAGCCCCACAGCTTCTAAAGACTCTCTAGCTTGTTTTATTGCATCTATTCTACATTTTAAAATACTCATTAAATGATGATGCGTAAAATCTCTACTCATAATTTCTAAACGATCTAAATCACTCCATAAAGTAAGATATAAACTAACTGAGGCAAAACCAATAATAGGTTCATATAAATTAATTAAATTTTTCTTATCTACTTCTGTTAATATTGTTTTATTTACAACTACATATTGATCTGCTGGTAAAATCGTAATTAATTTCATATGAACCTCACCAAGAATAAATATATAAAAATTATAACATAATATCAAAAGAATGATAACTACTTTTTAACGAAAAAAACACCTAATAATTATTAAGTGTTCTATTGAATCAATCAACTTTAATTTCCCAATTATCAAAAGAATCATGCAATCCTAATCTTCTAACTCTACTTCGTCTAACATTATCCGTAACTTTATTTTTATTTATCATATATAAAGCAACTATTAAATAATCCACTATCCACATATCCTCAAGATCAGGATACTTCTCTTTTATTTTAAAATAAATCCTATTAGCTAACTCTAAATCACAACTTATATTAAGGCATTGACCATTCCAAGGATAATCATTACCTCTAACATAACCACATTTAAGACAAGTACCCCCGTTTTGATCTAAGTTAATATAAATATGATGTGTACATTTATCTTTTTTATTTGTGGTGAAAACAGCCGCACTTACTTGTTTTCTAACTCTTTCTTTATAATAAAGCTCTCTATAATAAAAATCAATAAATTCGCTAATCTCTTTTTTGGCTTGAGGTAAAACTAAATCACTACTAAGCACTTTTTCTAATTTTTCTAATTCTGTCATTTTAAAAACCACCCTTATTATAGTTAAAACTTAATTACTTCTTCAATATAACTTTTAAGTTCACTAATTGGTAAAGTTACTTGTTCCATCGTATCTCTATTTCTTACTGTTACTGTATCATTATTAATAGTTTCATCATCAACAGTAATACAAATTGGGGTACCAATTGCATCACTTCTTCTATATCTTTTACCAATAGAACCAGACATATCTATACTACACATAAAATCTTTACATAAATCACCATATAAGTCCATAGCCTTATCCCCATGCACTTTTTTAATTAATGGTAAAATCGTAACTTTTATCGGAGCTAAAGCCGGATGAATTTTTAAAACTTCTCGCTCTTCTCCATTATCAAGAACTTCTTTTGTATAAGCATCAACCATTATAGCAAATAATAAACGATCTAAACCAACACTAGGTTCAATTACATAGGGTAAATACTTCTCATTTGTTTCTGGATCTAAATATCTTAAATCCACTTTAGAGTGTTCCATATGTACTCCAAGATCATAATCAGTACGATCAGCGATTCCCCATAATTCACCCCAACCCATTGGAAATAAATATTCAATATCAGTTGTAGCTTTACTATAAAAGGATAATTCTTCTTTTGTATGATCTCTATATCTTAAATTATCTTTATTAAGTCCTAAAGTTTTTAAAAAATCCAAGCAAAAATTTTTCCAATATCCAAACCACTCTAAATCATCACCCGGACGGCAAAAAAACTCTAATTCCATCTGCTCAAACTCTCTTGTTCTAAAAATAAAATTACCTGGCGTTATTTCATTACGAAAACTTTTGCCTGTTTGACAAACCCCAAAAGGAATTTTAGCTCTCATACTTCTTAAAACATTTAAGAAATTAACAAATATCCCTTGAGCTGTCTCTCCTCTTAAATACACTTTGGATTTACTATCTTCTGTTACTCCTTGATGTGTTTCAAAAAGCAAATTAAACTTTCTTATTGGCGTAAAATCTTGTTTACCACATTTAGGACATTTAATTTCATGTGTCGTAATATAATTTTCTAACTCTTCATTACTCCAACCATCACCAGTTTCTTTACCATTAGTATAATCTTCTATTAATTTATCAGCTCTAAATCTTGCTTTACAAGCTTTACAATCAACAAGTGGATCATTAAAATTTGTTACATGGCCTGAAGCTACCCATACTTCCGGATTCATAAGAATAGCACTATCAAGCCCATAATTATAGGGATTTTCTTGCACAAACTTTTTCCACCAAGCTCTTCTTAAATTTTCTTTTAACTCTCTACCTAAAGGCCCATAATCCCAAGTATTAGCTAAACCTCCATAAATTTCACTTCCTTGAAATATAAAACCATACTGTTTTGAGTAATTAACAATTTCTTCCTGAGTTACTCTTTTCATAATCATTCTCCTTATCTTTTTCTTTCTTTAATTCACTAATTATTACAAGCGTATTAACTTTAGAATCACTCCACGGTTCTCTTAACAATTTATCATACAATTTATTTAAATCATCAACACTAACATCTGCTAAAATTAAATTAATAAGCTCCGTTTTTTCTGAAATGCAAGCATCTAATTTTTCAGTTAGAACACTTATTTGTTCATTTGGCGTATAAATTAAATAACCATTAGCTACCATTGCATTAATAGATTCTGTAAATTGTATTTTATCAAGTAAAGTTCTTTCTTTTAGATCCAGTACTTCTATTCTTTTAACTATTGAAAGCAAATATTCCATAATACCTCCCAAAAATAAAAAACTCTAAAAGAAAACCATAGGGACGAACTAATTAGTCCGCGGTTCCACCCTACTTATTTCTTCTAGAGAAATCTGCTTTTTTTATATAGCTTTGGAGTTGCCAATTCCATCAAACGCTTGTATAACTAGATTATATAATATATTTTATGAATTAGCAAGTAAATTTTTACCGATTATCGACTAAAATAAAAACTATTCTGAATCTGTTTAAAAACTTCTACCATTTCTAAACAAATATTTCTTACTTTATAACTAACTTCTTCACTCCAAAGTAAATCTTGTACATCCTTTATTACAAATTCCAATTCCCAAGTTTGACAGTTGTTATTTAAAAATATCTCGCAAAGCCAGAAAGAATCTGGTTTTTTATTTATTTTATAATTG
>CALVHJ010000033.1 GCA_944327425.1 uncultured Bacilli bacterium | reverse complement strand
GTTGTAGCAAAACATAAGATACAAAAAATTATAGCTAAAACAACTGTATATTTAGATAAAATTCCATCTAGTGTTTATTTATCTACTTTAAGTTGTATGTATGCTAGTGATCCGCTAGCAGTTATTGATCAATTTATTGAAGTTGGTTTTTATGAATATGTTTTAGAAAATTTTTCAAAAGTTATTTTAAAGCCTGATGATCCAATGTTTTATCGCATTATTAAAGCTAAACAAGAAGGGAAAATATTTTATCGGTTTTATAATAAGGGTGGGGTGGAAAAAATGTGCTTTACAAGAGAAATTACCGCCTATAATGGCAGTGGTTATGGGATAACTGCTACTAATAAAAGTAGAGTATTAAAAGAGTATTTTCCCCCTTATCCTAAAGAGTTTGATAGTTTAATTAGTAATGATGTTTTTGATGGTAATTTACTAATGGCAATGGATAATTATTTTATTAAGAAATTAGATCAACAATTTAAGTATGATGATCTTAGATATGATTTTAATGGAATTATTATTTCGCGATATAAAGTTTTAAGGTATTATGAGCTGTTAATTAGAAGATCACAAGGTGATAGAATAAATTCGTTAATGTATGCAATATGTAAAAATAGTATTTTAACAGAAGAGCAATTTAGACAAATAGAAGAATGTGTTAGGGGATTATTTCAAAATAGAGGAGTGGCAAGATGATAGAGTTTTTAAAAGATGTGGTAGATGACATAACGATTTTAAAAATATTGAATAATAATACCGAAGCAAGTATTTTTGATCTTAGTTGTAATAAAAATAATTGTTTAGAAATTATTAAATATATGAAAGAGATAGGAATAGAGGTTATAGATGATTTACTTGTTTATCGGTTGGATTGGTTTTTAATTAATAAAGAAGAAGTAGTTAAAAGATTTAGTAAATATAATATTCCGGTAGTAGTTAAACTTATTAATGATGATTATGTGGTAATTGATAGTTTAAACTTTTAAGAATTTCTAAAAAGAGATTCTTTTTCTTTTATAGGGATTTTTTTTATTTGAAATTGACTTTTAGATAAATTTATTATATCATTATTTATGATAAGGGTGGAAAGTTATGAATAGGAATGGTCAGGCTTTAGTAGAATATATTCTCATCATTGCTTTAATAAGTGTTATAGCAATAGCACTTGTTAATTATTTTGGTGGTTATTTAAAAGATGCCATAACGAAAACTAGTTGTAGTTTAGTTGATGAAGAATATATTAAAGGTGATAAGCCCGGAGAAGGATATTGCAGTGGTGATGAAGATAATTCCTTACATAGCGAATCATAAGGGGTAAATATCATGAATAAAAAGGGTCAAGCTTTAGTTGAATTTATTATTATTTTACCTATTTTTCTTGTTCTTGTTTTGGGAGTTGTTGATATAGGGAAAATACTTTATAGTAAAACGAGACTAGAAGGGGAAATAACTGATGTTATAACGATGTATAAAGCTGGTAAAAGTGAGGATGATATAAAACAAGCACTTGATGATGGTACTTTATTAGATATTTCTTTAGAAGAAGAGGATATAGTTTTTCATTTGACTAAAGAGATAGATATTATTGCGCCAGGATTAAACCTTATTTTTGATAATCCTTATAGTTTAGAAGTAAGTAGGAGTATAACTTATGAATAAAAAGGGTCAAACTTTGATATTATTTGTTATTTTAATACCTATTTTATTGGGATTATGTGCTCTCGTTATAGATGTGGGATTAATTGTAAATGAAGAGGTTAAATTAAAAGAAGTAAGTAAATCAATAATCGCAAGTACAATAGGTGAGGTAAGCATTGAGGAAATAAAAAGGTTGTATCAAGAAAATGATATTCCGATAAATAATTTGAAGTTAGAAGTTGATCCTTATGAGATTAGAGTTCAAAATGAATATGAAATAGATAGTATTTTTGGTTCTATAATAGGTATTCATAATTATAAGATAAGTATTGATATAACAGGGGTTAGGGAAAATGAAGAAGTTATATTTGAATAAAAAGGGATGATTTATTATGAATAATAAAGGAACTAGTATTGTAGTGGCATCAGCTAAAGGTGGGGTTGGTAAAACAATTACAACTCTTAATTTGGCAGGTATCTTTGAGGTATTAGAAAAAAAAGTATTAATTATCGATTTTGATTTATCGGGTGGAGGTATTAGTACAGCTTTAAATGTTTTAAATGGTAAGAGTATCTATCACTTTGTTTATGATTATAATAATAATGGATATCAAGATTTTAAGAATTATGTTACTAAATATGATCAATATATTGATGTTTTAGCAAGTCCTAAAGATCCGAGACAAGCTGGAAAAATAGATCCTAAATATGTAGAGATAATACTTGATAAAGCGGTGTTTAATTATGATGTAGTTTTAATTGATACTACTCATGATTTAACAGATTTTAATATACTTACTCTGGATTTAGCTGATTATATATTATTTGTTGTTACTAATGATCCTTTGGATCTTAAGAATATGCGTAGTTTAATAGCGATCTTTAAAGATCTTGATTTAAATAATTATAAAGTTATTTTAAATGAGAGTGTAGCACCTTTTAAAAATTATTTTGGGATTTATGATATTAAAAATATTATTAAAGCAAATATTGATTATGTGCTTTCAAAAGATTTTTATATTAAAAATATTGATAATTTTGTGATGAATGGTAAAATTATTACATTAGATAATAAAGCTTCTAGTGTGTTTAGTAAAGATTACACGACTTTAATGGGAATATGTACGGATATATTTAAAGAAGGTGAAAAAAATGAAAACACTTAGAGAGGCATTTGATGTTAAGATAAAGCAGAAAAAACAAGATGTATTAAATGATTATGATATATTTCCTGATAAAAAACTTCTTGATAAACTGAGAACGGAAATTATTGAGAATTTAATTGATAAGGAAATGCCTAATAATATTGGATTAAATGAATGGATAAATGATGAAATAGATAAGACAATAGAAGGATATGATTTAACTAATTTAGAGAGAAGTCATTTATTTAATTTAATTGATAATGAAATAAATGGATATGGGCCTATTTCTGAGTTATTGGAAGATGATAATATTACCGAAATAATGATTAATAGTCCGGATGAAATATATATTGAAATAGATGGACAATTAGTAAAAGATGAGAGTGTATCATTTATTAATGATGAACATATAATTAGAACAGTACAAAGACTTATAGAACCAATGGGGAGAACTATTGATGCTAGTATGCCGATGGTGGATTCGAGATTAAGAGATGGATCTAGAATTAATGCTGTAATTCCACCACTTTCAACTAAAGGACCGGTTGTTACTATTAGAAAATTTAGAGAGAATATGACAGCAATAGATGAACTTATTAGAATAGGATCGCTTACTCCTTATATGGCAAGGTTCTTGGATGCTTCGGTTAGAGGGAAACTCAATATTATTGTTTGTGGAGGAACTGGTTCTGGTAAGACAACGCTTCTTAATATTTTAAGTGGATTTATTAATGATAATGAACGAATTATAACGATTGAAGATGCGGCGGAACTAAGACTTAACCAACCTCATGTTATATCACTTGAGACGAGAACAATGAATTATGAAGAAACAGGAGAAATTACTATTCGAGATTTAGTTATTAATTCTCTTAGAATGCGGCCAGATCGAATTATAGTAGGTGAAGTTAGGGGAAAGGAAGCATTTGATATGCTTCAAGCGATGAATACGGGACATGATGGATCTTTAACTACGCTTCATGCGAATAGTCCCGCTGATGCTTTAAATAGACTTGAGACAATGGTACTTATGGGAGGCTTAGATATACCAATTAAAGCCGTAAGAGAGTATATTATTAGTGCTATTGATCTTGTTGTTAATATTGAGAGAATGAGTGATGGAAGAAGAAAAGTTACTAGTATTTGTGAACTGGAAGATTTTTCAGGAGATGAAATTAAATTAAAAGAAATATTTGCTTTTAAGCAAAAAGGGTTGACTAAAAAAGGTGAAGTTGATGGGGAGTATATTTTATATGAAGGTATTCCTAGAGTGTATAAAAAGATTAAAGCTAGGGGTATTAATGATTTAGATGATATATTTATTTAGAAATAGAGGTGTTTTATGGACGGAGTTAGATTTTTACAAATACTTTTAATATTTATTCCCGTAGTAGTTGCTATTTATCTACTTCGTCTTTCTAGGAGTCTAAGCTTAGAGAAAAGATTAGCAGATTTTGCTATTACTTCGATTAAAGATGATGATGTATCTTTCTTTGATAAGATGACTTATTATTTTTGGAAGTTAGTATTATTGATGAGTAAATTTCTTAAAAAGTCGGAAGTTTTAAGAAAATATGGTGAGAAATACGAAAAATTTATTCCTTTTGAAGCAAGAGATAAAAAAGAGGGAATTAATTATGTAGCTATAAAGTTTATGCTTAGTTTTTTAGTTTTCATTTTGGGGATGATAACACAAATTATTCACTATCAAGAGTTTGATGGTATGATTTTGTTATTATTTGTTGTTATTGCGTTTTTTTTGCCAGATATATATTTAAATATTAATTTTAGTAGGAAAAGAAAAAGAATAGAGAATGATTTACTTAAAGCGATAATTATTATGAATAATGCTTTTGGTAGTAATAAAAATATTATGCAAGCGATTCAAATTGTCAAAACAGAGCTTGATGGCCCTATTCAAGATGAGTTTGAAAAGATATATTTGGATATTACTTATGGATTAAGTTTAGATATTGTTTTTAAGCGATTTTATGAAAGAGTAAAGTTAGATGATGCTAAATATATAACTTCGGCTTTAACACTTTTAAGTAAGACAGGGGGAGATATTGTTAAAGTGTTTTCAATGATTGAAAAATCAATACTTGATAAGAAAAACTTAAAGAATGAACTTTATAGTCTAACTAGTTCTAGTAGATTTGTCTTTAAGTTCTTGGCAATTTTGCCATTTGTGTTTGTCTTTATTATCTTTAGTTTAAACCCCACTTATTTTTCACCATTGTTTTCTTCACCAATTGGTGTTATGGTACTGGTGTTTATAATGATTCTTTATGTTCTTTATATATTTATTATTAAGAAGATTTTAGAGGTGAAGCTATGAGATCTAGTTTATTTGCTAAAATTTATCCTAAAAGAACAATTGATAGAGTGGAAGCTAAGGTTAAGTTACTTGGTGGTAGGGCTAATACAATGTTTATTCTTAATTTTAGGGTACTTATTTCCTTAATTTTGTTTATTGTAATTTTATTAGTTTCGAATATTGGTTATGTTTTAGGACCAATTGTTGCTATTTTGTTTTATTATTTAAGTGAGAAAATTATTCTTGATTATCCAATTAGAAAAAGAGCTAAACGTTTAGAGAAAGAAGCATTATTCTTTTTTGAGATTTTATTATTAACACTTGATGCTGGACGTAATTTGGGACATGCTCTTAAATTAACAACAGCTAATATAGATTCAGAGATATCTAGGGAATTTCAAAAGGCTTTGGATGAAGTAAAACTTGGTAAAAGTCTTAATGAAGCTTTAAATAATATGAAAAAAAGAATACCTAGTGAAGTAATTAATAATGCCATCCTAAACATGGTTGAATCAAATATGTTTGGGGTTAGTATAGTGGATTCAATGACTAATCAAATTGATTATTTAAGAGAAAAGCAAATGCTTGATGTTAAAGCGGAAATTAATAAGTTACCAACAAAGGTAAGTATTATTAGTGTTGTGTTTTTTGTGCCAATTATGCTTCTTATTATTTTAGCACCGGTTTTAATTGGCTATTTAGTTGGGTAATAATTTTGGAGGTAAATATGCTAAAAGAAGTTGAATTGGTTGATTTTGATGAAAAATATATTGATGATATTGATGCGATAGAGTCAAAGGAATGGGGAGTTAATAATGGGGGAATTCGTGAAGAAATAAAAGTTCCGTTGGTTATTAAACTTGCCAAGTTTCATGATGAGATTGTGGGGGTTATTTATGGTCGAGTTATCGGAGACTTATTTTATATCGAAGTGATTATTATCAAACCGGAATATCAACATCAACATATTGGATCTTTACTAATGGATTATATTATTGATTATGCTAAAAATCATCATCTAGCTAATATTTTAAGTGAAGGTGTTTGTACTGAAGGGCACTTGAATATTGAAGGATTGATGAAGAAATATCAATTTCAAGAAGTACTTCGAGTGAAAAGCTACTGGGGCTCCAGGTATCCGGAATATGATTGTAATGCTTGTGGTAAAAAGCCTTGTGTTTGTACGGGAGTTATTTTTGTTAAGAATCTTCTGTAATTTTTTCGATGTTTTTAAGTGTTACATCATCAATAAAATGTTCTAGTTTTTCAACTTGTTCTAGTTTGAAAGCATCTTTATTTAGATCTTTTAAAAAACTTTCTAAGATTTGATGACGGTGATATAAGTAGGTTCCTATTTTTAGACCATTTTTAGTTAAAGTTATATTTCCTTCGTATACATTTATTAAATTTAGGTTTTTAAGTTTGCTAATCATCTTACTACAAGATGATTTTTTAATGTTTAAATCATGGCTTAAAGAGGTAATGGTTACTTTTTGTTCTCTTTTTCGATAAATCATTTCTAGATAATCTTCCATAGGATAGGTTATTAAATTTTTATTGTGAATATAGGTTGTTAAAGTGTAAAAATTATTATTCATTATATCCAAATCCTTATCTAAATCATATATTATAAGTAGTTGTTAGTTTAAGGAAACTAATAAATTATATGAAGGAGTAATTTATTTATGAGACTGGATAATATTAATTTAAATGATTATGTTACCATTATAAATGTTTTTGGAGATACTTCTATTAAAAGAAGACTGCTTGATTTAGGCTTTATTCCGGGGGAGGAAGTAAAGTGTGTTTTGATAAGTCCTTTTAAAGATCCTAAAGCTTATCAAGTTCATGGGAATGTAATAGCTTTAAGAAATATAGATGCTCATAATATTGAGGTGCAAAATGAAGTCAATTAAAGTTGCTTTAGTAGGAACGCCGAATGTAGGTAAATCAACTATTTATAATGCCCTTACTCATAGTCATGAACATACCGGAAATTGGCCTGGGAAAACAGTGGGAGTATCTAAAGGTGAATGCGTATATCAAGATACACTATATACTTTTTATGATTTACCCGGTACTTATTCATTAATTAGTAAGTCACAAGAAGAAGTGGTAGCTACTGATTTTATTGTTTTTTCTTCATTTGATGTGGCTGTAGTAGTCTGTGATGCAACTAGTTTAGAGAAGGGAATAAATCTGGTTTTACAAACTAAAGAAATATGTAGGAATGTAGTTGTTTGTATTAATTTGGTAGATGAAGCTAAAAAGAAGGGAATTAATATTGATTATAAACTTCTGGAAAAAAGACTTGGAAGTATAGTAGTTCCGACAAGTGCAAGGGATAAGGAAGGATTAACAGAATTAATTGGGGCAATAAAACATTCACAAAATAAAGATTTTTTAGATATTGATTATGGAGTTTTGAATAAATTAATAGAAGAGGCGGCAATTAATATTAAAACTGATGAGTATAATCCTAAGTGGATTGCTTTAAAAATATTAGAAAATAATAAATATTATATTAATAAATTAAATAAATTAGGAGTTATAAATAAGCTTAATGAACAAGATATAGATTATGATGTTAATTTAGAAGTGGTTTTAAAAGTAGCTAAAAAAGCAAAAGAAATATTAAAAAATGTAATTAGTTATGAAAGAGTTAATTATGATGCTAAAGAACGCAAAATAGATAGGATTTTAACTAGTAAAATATGGGGTATTCCAATAATGCTTGCTATTCTTTTTGGTTGCTTTTATATAACTATAATTGGGGCTAATTATCCTTCTAGCTTACTTTTTAATTTCTTTTCTTCATTAGAAGGGGGAATTATTAAATTTTTAGAATTTATACATTTGCCGGCATTAGTTATTGATTTGCTTGTTAATGGCGTTTATAAAACCCTATATTTTGTTGTATCAGTAATGATGCCACCAATGATGATTTTCTTTCCTATGTTTACTTTTTTAGAAGATTTAGGTGTTCTTCCTCGGATTGCTTTTAATATGGATAGAGCTTTTAGCAAATGCAAGGCTTGTGGGAAACAGGCACTTACGATGTGTATGGGAATAGGATGTAATGCAGTTGGTGTAACGGGAGCGAGAATAATTGATTCCAAAAGAGAACGATTAATAGCTATTTTAACTAATATTTTTATGCCGTGTAATGGGAAATTTCCCACTTTAATAGCTGTTATTACAATTTTCTTTGTGGGTTTTAATAAAAAATATGGAAGTGTTATTTGTGCGCTTATTTTAACAGGAGTTATTTTTCTAGGAATTTTGCTTACTTTTTTAGTTAGTTATATTTTATCAAAAACAATATTAAAAGGAGAACCTTCAAGTTTTACTTTGGAATTACCACCTTATCGAATGCCGAATATTATTGATACTATTAAATATAGTGTTAAAGATCGAGCTATATTTGTTTTGGGAAGAGCTGTAAAAGTGGCAATACCGGCAGGTTTATTGATAGGAATTATTGCCAATGTTAAGATTAATGATGTTTCTATACTTAGATATTTAGTAAATTTTTTAGATCCAGTAGGTTTGGTTTTGGGAGTAGATGGGGTTATTATTTTAGCTTTACTTCTTGGCTTTCCCGCGAATGAAATAGTTATACCAATTATGCTTATGGGTTATTTAAATACAAATGCTTTAATAGATATGGATAATTTAAATGTTTTGAGAGATATATTTGTTAATAATGGGTGGACAATTAAAACGGCAATATGCTTTATAACGCTTTTTTTGTACCGATTCCCTTGTTCGACTACACTACTTACTATTTATAAAGAAACAAAAAGTAAATTTTATACTTTACTTAGTGTTGTGATACCTCTTTTCATAGGTATTATATTGTGTTTGATAGTTAATTGTATTTTCTTTTAGGAAAATATAATTATAAATTTTCGTATATATTTTCTTGTAGGAAAATATATATCGACATATTATCTTAAGTATGATATATTACTGTTGAAGGTGAAAATATGATAAAAAGAGAAATTTATTTAACAAAAATTAGAGAGTTTTATCATCTTGATTTAATTAAAGTTTTAACAGGAATTAGAAGATGTGGAAAATCAACTCTTTTAAAACAAATTATTGAAGAAATAAAAGAGTCTGGTGTTAAGGAAGATCATATTATATATATTAACTTTGAAGATATTTCGTATTCTTCTATTCGTTCTTATTTAGATTTAAATACATATGTTAAAGAAAAAATTGTTGATGAAGAAAAGTACTATTTGTTTTTTGATGAAGTTCAGATGGTTTTGGACTGGGAAAAAGCAATAAATTCTTTTCGTGCTACTTTAAATGTTTCTGTTTTTGTAACTGGTTCTAATTCAAAGTTGTTATCAGGGGAACTTGCTACTCTTTTGTCGGGAAGGTATGTTACTTTTAAAATAGCACCTTTTTCTTTTAAAGAGGTTGTTCTTTTAAAAGAAATTAGCGATAGAAGGGATATAGAAGATGCTTTTGATGATTATTTGCTATGGGGAGGATTGCCTCAAAGATTTGAAATGAAAACTTTGGATGGGACAAAAACATACTTAAGAGATGTTTTTGATGCAATTGTCTTAAAAGATATAGTTAAAAGACATAATATTAAAAATATTAATTTGTTTGGAAGAGTAGTAGAATTTTTAGTAACGAATCCAAGCCAAGTATTTTCTACTTCTAATATGGTTCTAGTATTTGAAAAAGAAGGTATTCCAGTATCTACAAAAACAATTTATCAATGTTTAGATTATGCTGAAGAAGCCTATCTGATGGAGAAAATATCAAGTTATGATATAAGGAGGAAACGAATACTAGCTCGAAAAGATAAATATTATTTGACCGATTTGGGTTTAGGACAAATTTTAAATGTAAATAAAAAGGCTCAGTTTGGAGCTTATTTAGAAAATATTGTTTATAATGAACTAGTAGCTAGAGGATATAATGTAAGTATTGGTAATAATAATGGACGAGAGATTGATTTTATTGCGGTGAGACATAATGAGTTAGAGTATTATCAAGTATGTTTTACTTTGGCTGAAGAATCGACAAAAGAAAGAGAATTTGGAGCATATGAAAATATTCAAGATAACTATCCTAAATATATAATATCAATGGATAAGCTTGATTATTCTTGGAAGGGAATTATTCATAAAAATATTATTGATTGGTTACTTGAAGATTAAGCTTTACACTCTAAATAAAATTAGAGTGTAATTTTCTTTTAAATGTATTATAATAATATTGTGATTATTATGTTTGATGCAATAGATACATTTATTGATACAACATTACAAGGTTTAGGGGTGTGGGGGCCAATTGTTGGGTGCTTCTTTATTTTAATTGAATCAATGATTCCTGTTTTGCCGCTCTTTGTTTTTATTACACTTAATTTTCTTGCTTTTGGAAATATTTTTGGTTTTATAATTTCGTGGATATTTACATGCATAGGTTGTTTTATATCATTTTTATTATTTAGGTGCAAAGTTCAAACTTGGTTATTTAAAAGAATTAAGAAAAAGGGAATTATTAGTGAACATACAATAGATGTAATTACAAATTTAAAGTTTGAGGAGTTAACAACAATTATAGCTATACCTTTTACGCCGGCTTTTTTAGTTAATATAGCAGCAGGATTATCAAAGATGAGTTATAAAAAATTTTTGGGAGCATTACTTATTGGGAAAGTGTTTTTAGTTTATTTTTGGGGGTTTGTGGGAGTTAGTTTAATTGATAGTATTAAAAATCCGATTTATTTAGTTAGGGTATTAGTACTTATGGCTATTGCTTATATACTTAGTAGAATAATTAGTAGAAAATTTAAAATAGAATAGAGGTTTTATATATGGAATATGTAATGGTGGGATTATTAATAGTAGTAATATTATTATTAATTGTAAGTTTATTTAAAAAAAATAATAATATAGATATTACAGATAGATTAAGTAAATTAGAGTTATCAGTAGTAAAAGAGATTAGTGAATTTAAAATTAATTTCGCGAGTGATTTAAGAAAAGATTTTGATACACTTGATGAGAAAGTAGAAAGAAAACTTACCGAAATTAATAATAGAGTAACAGAAAGATTAGATCAAAATTTAGAAAAAACTAATAAAACTTTTACGAGTGTTTTAGAAAGATTATCAAAAATAGATGAAGCTCAGAAAAAAATAGATGGACTTGGGGAAGATATAGTGTCTTTACAAAGTATTTTAACAGATAAGAAAACAAGAGGTATTTTTGGAGAAGTTAATTTACAGTTTATTTTAGAAAATGCTTTTGGCGGTATTAATACGGGTATATATGATTTGCAACATAAAATGAGTAATGGTTTTATAGCAGATGCTATACTTTATGCTCCAGCACCTTTGGGAACTATTGCTATTGATTCAAAATTTCCTTTGGAAAATTATGAGAGAATGACAAATAAAAATTTAAGTAAAGAAGAAAGAACAGTGGCTGAAAAACAATTTAAAATTGATTTTAAAAAGCATATTGATGCGATAGCAAGTAAATATATAATTCCGGGAGAAACTAGTAATGAAGCAATACTTTTTTTGCCGGCAGAAGCAATTTTTGCTGAGGTTAACGCATATCATACGGATATCCTTAATTATGCTTATACTAAAAAAGTATGGATAACTAGTCCGACAACACTTATGAGTACTTTAACTGTTATTGAAATGATTTTAAAGAATATGGAAAGAGATAAATATGCTAAGATTATTCATGATGAATTAAATAAGCTATCTATAGAATTTGCAAGATATAGGGAAAGATGGGATAAGCTTGCAAGGAATATTAATACAGTATCTAAAAGCGTAGAAGAACTTAATACAACTAGTGATAAGATTACTAAAAGATTTGATTCAATTAATAAAGTAGAAGTTGATAAACTTAAAAATGATGATCAAGATTTGTTAATGCATCAATAAAGTTTCGATTATAGGCGAAACTTTTTGTTTTTAACAATAAAGAAGGATAGATATTTGTTGAAGTTCGCCCTTCATAAATCAGTTATAGATGAGTTAAAAGAAAAGGAATAAAAAAATAATATATAACCTATAAAGTAGGTCTTTTTTGGGGAAACTACCTTATAGGTTACATTTTAGGAAACTAATTCTTCTTTTGGTTTTGATAGATATTTTACTTCATTAGTTTTTCCGAGTAAATAATCACTTGAAATATGAAATTTATTACTTAAGGAGTATAATGTAGCTGTACTAATAGGAAAATGTCCACTTTCGTATTCACTAACAATAGTATTAGCAATGTTTAATTTTTTAGCAAGTCTTGCTTGGGTTAAGTTAAGTTCTTTGCGAAGTTCTTTTAATCTTTTGCCGCTTATCTTGGTATCGATTTTATTTAGTTCATCTTTATATCTTTTTATGTCAGTAAAATCAAAGATATAATCAAAGGATATTTTGAAATGATTGCATAAATGATTTAAATGTTTAATAGGGATAATATCATATTGTTGTTCATATTGATTATAGGTGCTTCTGGCTACATGTAAGATATCAGCAATATCTTGTTGGGTTAATTCATATAAGTCTCGTAATTCTTTTAATTTTATTCCGTAATTCATATTTTTTCTCCATAAACAGATTATCGCATTTCTGTTTATGTTTGAGAAATATTGACTGAAATATTGAAAAATATATTGATTTTTATTCAATTATACTTTTACTTTAGCTTATTGATACAAAATTAGATGATATTATTGAAATATTAAAACAATTGAAAGATGATTTTCAGGTAAGTATTATAGATCGTACTATGATATGTTTATTATTGATGCTCTTATTGGTAATACTGCTCGACATAATAGTAATTAGGGATTTATCATTAATAAAACTGCCAAAAAGCATGTTTTTGCTCCTATTTATGATAATGGTTCTTGTCTAAATCACTACTTGAAGATCATGATTTAGAAACATTAGATAAAGTGGAATTTAAGAATATTACTTATAATGTTT
>CALVHJ010000032.1 GCA_944327425.1 uncultured Bacilli bacterium | reverse complement strand
ATTTTTTAGGTACTAGCCATTTTTATTTGTATAAAAACGATTTTTTTGTAAATCTCCTGACATTGGAAACACCATCTAATTTTTACATAGATTTGACAAATTAGTTTAAATGTGCTATAATTAGTACGTAATTGAAATAGGGGGTTATTTTTATGAAAGGTTACGTTTTAGATTATTTTAATGAAAATGAGTTTAAAAAATTAGAAAGAGCATTAAAAAAGTATAATATGTTAGCTTTTAAAAAACTTAATTTCTCATATTATCCAGCACTAAGAAATGGTAATTTTGTGGGAGAATTAGTAAGTACTAATAAAAAAGAGGGTACAGCTAAATATGAACTTCAACTGCCAAGCGATAAGATGTTCGCAGCCGTTCATGGGAAAGTAAAACTTTATTATACAGTATATTTTAAAGAAGAAACGGTTATGCTTGATACTATTACACCAACTGAGATATTACTTGAAGGTCATATGAGTGAGTTAACTACTTATAAAGGTATTATGATATCTAAGGCTAATGCTTCTAAGGATAAGTTTAAAATTGACTTATTAAGTATGTTACAAAATAAGTGACATACTTTTTTGGTGAATGTTGATGAAAAAGTATTATGGTTTTGGATTAAAAGAGGAATTGCCTTATATTTATAATAAGGAGATTAGTGCTACTGTTTTAGAATTTAAATTGACACTTTTGGCTATTAGTGATATTTTAAGTATGTTTTTGAATACTAGTTTTATGCGAATTGAATTAATTAGTAGAGATGAATATAATTTTACAAATATTAATTTTAAAGTCAGTGGAAATAATAAAAGTTTACTTTTAAAAATAGCTGGTGATATAGCAGTAGTGCAATTTGATAATAAAGAATATGTTTATCAGATTAGCTTAGATAGAGATAAAGCTTATATTATTCTTTTATCATGTACTACTACTTTTAAACATAAAAAAGTAACACAAAAAATAAAGGATCGGATGTTTTTAGTGGAAGTGATGATTAATGATAAAATATATAGTATATATATACCACTAAGCATAGATTATTATTATGATAACTCTTTTTTTACAAAAATTGGGGAGAAAACATCTATAATTGATTTAAAACGCTTTTATATGAACTCTTTTTTTCCTAAGCAAACTGATTTTGAAAAAAAATGTGATTCTTATATGCAAATATTTAGATTAATCGATGGGAAAATGGAGTTGTTTGAACAATTAATTGTTGTTGATGGTTTTGTTAAAGAATATTTACTTAGTGAAATAACTGGTAATTTAATAGGTTCTATTAAAGGTAGGAGTGATGGTGAAAATACCATTCAAATTAAAAACTATAATGCTTCAAGTTCGATTGATGATAAGATGTTTAGAAGATTATATTTGCGTAGTAGAAGAGTAAATTTAGAGGAAAATTAAGGCGTTTATTATATGTAATTAAAAAAAATCTGAATAAAATACTATAGCTAAGATGGAGGTGAATAGATGAATAGGGAAGATTTTCCACTTTTAGGTGATGATATTATATATTTTGATAATAGTGCTACAAGTTTAAAGCCTAAGTGTGTTATTGATAAAATTAGAGATTATTATACTAATTATCCGGCTAATGCTCATCGAGGAGATTATGATTTGTCTTATAAAGTTGATCAGGAATATGAAGAGACAAGGAGTTTAGTTAAAGAATTTATTAATGCTCAGGAATTAGAAGAAATTATTTTTACAAGTGGAACAACAGAGGCTTTAAATATGGTTGTTAATGGCTTTTTTGCTCCGTTACTTGAGGCTAATGATGAGGTTTTAATTACAACAAGTGAACATGCTTCTAATGTTTTACCTTGGTTTAGATTAGTTAAAACAAACAATATTAAAGTAAATTATATTCCCTTGGACAGTAATTATTATTTAACTATTGATAATCTAAAGAAAGTTATTACTCCTAATACTAAGGTTATAAGTATTGCCGGTATTACAAATGTAATTGGGGATATTAGACCAGTTAAAGAAATATGTAAGATAGCTCATGAGCATAATATTTTTGTGGTGTTAGATGGTGCCCAAATGGTTCCCCATATGAAAGTTGATGTAGAAGATTTAGATGTTGATTTTCTAGTCTTTTCAGCTCATAAAATGTGTGGACCGACCGGAGTTGGGGTGTTATACGGAAAAAAAGAGCTATTAGAACATTTAGAGCCAATGATTCTTGGAGGAGGAATGAATGAATCTTTTGATAATCCTCATGAAGTATATTTGAAAGAGTTACCGGCGAGACTTGAGGCAGGAACAAGAAATATTGCTGGAGTTATTGGCTTTGGTGAAGCAATTAGGTATTTAAAGGAAATAGGGATGGATAATATTCATAAATATGAATTGGATTTAAGAAAATATTTAATTGATAAATTGATGCCTCTAAAACATATAGATATTATTAATATTGAGAGTGATAGTGGGATTGTTACTTTTAATGTAACTGATGTATTTAGTCAAGATGTAGCTTATTATTTAAATAAATATAATATATGTGTTAGAGCTGGTAATCATTGTGCTAAGATATTAAAATCAAGTGTGGGAGTTAATAATACAGTTAGAATTAGTTTGTATTTTTATAATACTTATGAAGAAATTGATAATTTGGTTGAATTACTTAGCGATTATGATAAAATATTAAAAGAGATGATTTAAATGAATAATGAGAATACTAGAAAAATAATTATGGATAATTATTTAAATCCTTATAACAGATTAATGCCTAAAGGTGAAGGTTATGTAAAGGCTAATACAAGAAATGAGTCTTGTATTGATAATATTGATTTGTATGTCAAGTTTGACGGTGATAAATTAGCAGATATTACTTTTATGGGTGATGCTTGTGCAATATCAATATCTTCAACTTCAATTATGATTAAAAATTTAATAGGAAAGACAAAGAATGAGGCTTTAGAATACATTTTAGAGTTTGAAAAAATGATTGATGGCAAAGAATTTAATAAGGAATTATTAAAAGATGCCTGTGTTTATGAAGAGATAAGTAAACAAGGAAGTAGGAAGGTTTGTGCTAGTCTTCCGTTAAAAGGAATAAAGAAAGCTATTTTAGAGTTTCTAGAATAGTTTTTTTGGTTAGGAAAAATAAATGATGAAAAATAATTGTCATAAATAAAAAAATATGGTATATTATAAAAGTAAAACGCAAGAAAGATAAGTAATATCATTTATTTTAATAGAAAGCTTATGGTTGATGGAAATAAGTAAATCATTGATATGAAATCTACTTTCTAGTGGGACTAATAATCCCCGGGTAAAACCGTTATTTTAAATTAAGTAAATAAAGGATGGTACCGTCTATATGACTCCTTTGATGGTACTATCCTTTTATTTTAGAAAGAAGGTAAATTATGATAGATATTAAATTAATTAGAGAAGAAAGAGAGTTTGTTAAAGAAAATATTAAAAAGAAATTTCAAGATGAAAAATTAGCTTTGGTTGATGAAGTTTATGAGCTTGATATTAAATATCGTCATTTTAAAGCTGAAGCTGATCGCCTGCGGGGAGAAAAGAATAAGCTTAGTGAGCAAATTGGTTTATTTATGCGAGAAGGAAAAAAGGATGAAGCAAACAAAATTAAAGAAGATATTGGAGAAATCTCTTCTAAAATAGCTAAGCTTGAAGTTGATGAAGAAAAACTTGCTCAAGAAATTAAAGAGAAGATGATGGTTATTCCCCAGATAATTGATGATACAGTACCAATTGGTAAGGATGATAGAGAAAATGTGGAATTAGAAAGATTTGGAGAAGCAATAGTTCCTGATTATGAGATACCATATCATGCTGATATTTGTGAATCTTTTAATGGGCTTGATAAAGAAGCAGCAGGAAGAACTAGTGGAAATGGTTTTTATTTTCTAATGGGGGATATAGCAAGAGTGCATAGTGCTATGCTTGCTTATGCCAGAGATTTTATGATAGATAAAGGTTTTACTTACTGTATTCCGCCTTTTATGATTAGGAGTGATGTAGTAAATGGTGTTATGAGTTTTGCTGAGATGGATGCGATGATGTATAAAATTGAAGGGGAAGATTTATTTTTAATTGGAACTAGTGAACATTCTATGATTGGTAGGTTTAAAGGAAGTATTGTTAAAGAAAGTGAGTTACCTATTTGTCTTACTTCTTATTCGCCTTGTTTTAGGAAAGAAGTGGGAGCTCATGGCCTTGAAGAGCGAGGATTATATCGGGTTCATCAGTTTGAAAAAGAAGAAATGGTTGTTTTATGTAGACCGGATGAGGCAATGACGTGGTATGATAAGATGTGGCAATATACAGTAGAGTTTTTTAGAACTTTAGATATACCAGTTAGAACTCTTGAGTGTTGTAGTGGAGATTTAGCCGATTTAAAAGTTAAATCATGTGATATTGAAGCATGGAGTCCTAGACAACAAAAATATTTTGAAGTTGGGTCTTGTTCAACTTTGGGTGAGGCACAAGCTAGACGTCTTGGTATACGAATGAAAACAGATGAAGGAAATAAATATGTTGCAACGTTAAATAACACTGTTTTAGCAACTCCTCGGGGCCTAATAGCTTTCCTAGAAAATAATTATCAAGAAGATGGAAGTATTAAAATTCCTAAAGTATTACAACCATATATGGGTGGAAAAGAAATAATTAGCCCTAATAAATAAGCTTTATTTTAAAACAGAGCTTTTTAAATATTCAAAAGTCATCTATTTATAAAAATATATATAATATAAAATCTGTTAGAATTATTTTAGGAGTTGAGTCTAAGTGTTGAGGATATTTAAAAATAAGAAAATTTATGTTTTATTAGTTATATTTGTATTATTAATTAGTGCGATTATTTTATTTTGGTATTTAAATACGAAGAGGCCATTTGCTAATACTAAAGGTGATGTTATTAATAATGAAGAGCAAAGTATTTATTATACGATAAATTTTGATACTAATGGGGGTTCTAATATTGATAGTGTAGTTGTAGAAGAAGGAAGTGTTATACCAAAACCAAATACTCCTACTAAAGAAGGTTATACATTCATTGAATGGCAACTAAATAATGAAGCCTATGATTTTAGTTCTTTAATTTATGAAGAGTTAACTTTAACTGCTTT
Organism: uncultured Bacilli bacterium; assembly: GCA_944327425.1. GTDB lineage: Bacteria > Bacillota_I > Bacilli_A > RF39 > UBA660 > Caccenecus. The sequence goes on along the minus strand of CALVHJ010000032.1, from coordinate 7,978 downwards.
TTTTGAAGAGAATAAGACTACTTCTAATAATATGCAAAATAATACCAATGATACCTCTAATAATATAACAAACAATAATACAACTTCAAGTAAAATAAATTTAAATAATAATATAAGTGTTACTGAATATTTTGTTTCAAGTGGCTCTACGAATTGCTTTTTTTATATGTTTGTAAGTAATTTAGGGGAAGTATTTCCGGATGCTGATATTGGTAAATTAAATAATAATCCTGCTTATGTTGGCTTTTTTCCTGATAAGGAGACACGAAGGGAAGATGAGGTTAGTTCTGAGGAGATCGATGAGTTTTTAAGTAATGGTACTTTAAAAATAAATGCTTCATGGGAAAATAATTTTAAAAGTGTTATGAATAAATATAAGAGTGGTAGTTATAAAGGTATAGCTAATGTAGATTATAGCGAGGAAAATCATCGTTTTATGTTTTCATATGATTATTTATCTTTTAATGGATTAAAAGTGAATAGTAGTGGAGAAAGTGCTAATAAAGAGATTCAGAATGCCTTAGTAAATGCCACTAAATTTATGGGACCTTGTGGTGGGTTTGATAGCTATGAAAATAAAATTCTAGATGAAGAGTTATGTAGCAAATATAATTTAGATTGTGATAGGTGGTAATGTGAAAAAGCTGATGCTTTTTGCTATATTATTATTTGTAATTTTTATTAATCCTGTTTATGCGGTTACCAATCCTTATGGTAAGTATCAAGATTTATATGGCATAACTACAGTTAGATGTACATGGTATGCTTGGGAACAGGCTTATGAACATACTGGTGTTGCTCTTCCTGGTTGGGGTAATGCTCAGAGTTGGTATAATAGTGCTATTAATGCAGGTTATAAAGTAGGTAGTGAGGCAAGAGCAAATTCTATTGCTGTATGGTCTTCTTCTGATGGATATGGACATGTTGGGTTTGTTGTATCTGTTGAGGGAGATTTAATGACAGTAAATGAAGCTGGTATTGTAACAGATGAAAACGAGGGTATTGTAAATGGTTCTCGTAAATATACGACAGCAGGAAATTTAATTGGTTTTATATATTTAGATGAAGTGCCTACTAAAAATAATAGTTCTAATAATAATACTACTAATAATAAAGTTGATACAACTAATAATGAAATTAAAGCAAATAATGCTAATTTACAAGAATTAAGAGTTAATGTGGATGGATTTACTTTTATTAAAGATGTAACTTCTTATAAACTAGAAGTAGCCTATGAAACTCAAATTATTAATATTGAAGCAAGAGCTGAAGATGAAAACGCGTTAGTAACAGGAACAGGAGATAAAGCTTTAAAAGTAGGAGCTAATGTATACATTATTACCGTCACTGCCGAAGATAACACAACAAAAGAATATAAGATAACTATTACAAGAGAGGAAGAAAAAGTAAATTACTCTGGTTTAGAAGAGAATCAAGCTGATAATTATTGGGATATTTATATGGGACTAATTATTATTTTCATTATATTAATAATAGTTATTTTAGTTATTAGAAAAAAGAGAGGAAAGAAAGAATGAATAAATTATTAAGTGTTGTTTTATTTCTATTTGGTTTTATTGAAAGTTATTTAATTATGAGTTTTTATATTCCTTCTTTTAAAATTGCTTTAATTGCGGAACCATTTGAAGTAATTTTAAAAAGTATAAGAGGTATGTGGTTATTTAAAAGTATTATCTCTTTAGTTATTGGGATTATTTTAGCAATTATTCCTTTAGTGTTAAAGCGAAAAAATAATTGACTTAGAAAATAATTTGTGATTAACTATTAGTAGGAGGATGATAAAATGTTAGATGGTAAAGTAGCGATTGTTACAGGTGGTACTAGAGGTATTGGTTTAGCTGTTGTAAGAAATTTTTTGAATAATGGTGCTAAAGTAGCTTTATTTGGCTCTAAAAAAGAAAGTATAGAAAAAGCTCTTAGTATCCTTAGAGAAGAAAATGAGAATTTTCAGGTAAGTGGTTTTTATCCTGATTTAACAAGTGAAAGGGAAATTAGAGATACTTTGGCTAAAATAGCAGAAGAATTTGGTAAAATTGATATTTTAGTTAATAATGCTGGTTTATCTTCTAGTACGAAAATAGAAGATTATACAATAGAGGAATATGATAAAATAGCAAATGTAAATATGAAAGGGGTTTTTGTTTGTTCTAAAGAAGTAGTCCCTTATTTAAAAGAAACCCATGGTAATATTATTAATATTTCATCTATGGTAAGTATATATGGTCAACCATCAGGATGTGTATATCCGATGAGTAAATTTGCTGTAAATGGCTTAACCAAATCTTTATCAAGAGAACTTGCTCCAGTGGGAATTAGAGTAAATGCGGTAGCTCCTGGAATAACTAAAACGGATATGGTAGCAAGCCTTCCAGATGAAATGATCAAGCCTCTAATTGCCACAATTCCTATTGGTAGAATTGGCGAACCAGAAGATATTGCCAATGCTTGTTTATTCCTAGCTAGTGATATGGCAAGTTATATTACAGGGGAAATCATGCAAGTAGATGGAGGAGCTAGAGCTTAAGATTATCAAACGATAATCTTTTTTAAAAATATGAAAAGTATTGATGAAATGTTAAATTCCTTATCTAAGTCAAAATTTAGAAATAGTTTCCATTTAAAAGAAAAAGATAAAGAATACGTAAAAAATAAGGGTTTAAAACTCATTGAAAGACATGCTTATGAATTATTAGAAGCAAGACTTGCTCCAGCTGTCATACCAAATGATGGGAAACAAACTCCCATGAGAGGCTATCCTGTTTTTATAGCCGAGCATGCTACAGCAACTTGTTGCCGAGGTTGCCTTCAAAAATGGTATTATATCCCCAAAGGAAGAGAATTAACGCAAGAAGAATTAGATTATATTGTAAGTATTATTATGGCCTGGATTAAAAAAGAAATAAAAATTACCGAAAAATGATAGTATTTAAAAGACGAATCTTGTATAATGGTTATGAGGTGAAACAATGTTAAAAGCAGACAACATAAAAAAGAAATTTACAAAATTAATAAAGAAAAAAGAAAAAGTAGAATTTTATGCTAATAATGGGATTAGCTTAGAAGCTCATGATGGAGAAATAGTTGGTATTTTAGGCCCTAATGGGGCTGGTAAAACGACGCTTTTGCGAATCATCGCCGGTATTCTTGAACCAACGAGTGGAATGGTAACTTTTGATGACTTAAACTACCACGATAACGAAACAGAAATTAAAAAAAATATTGCTTATTTATCTGGTAATACCAAGATCTATAATACATTAAGTTCTTATGAATTACTTCATATGTGTGCCGATATTTATGGAGTTTTAAAAACTGATATTGAACCTAGAATTATGGAAATAGCCAAAATATTGGATATGGAATCGTTTTTATACAATCGTATAGGTTCTTTATCTACTGGCCAAACTCAAAGAGTAAATATTGCTAGATGTTTAATTCATAATCCTAAATATTACATTTTAGATGAAGCGACAAGTGGACTCGATATTATTTCTAGTCAAATCATATTAAACTTTATTAAGGGTGAAAAAAAGAAAGGCAAAACTATTCTTTATTCGACACATTATATGGAAGAAGCAGAAAACATATGTGACCGGGTTCTTATGATTAATAAAGGAGTGGTGATTGCATCAGGCACTCCAGGTGAGATCAAAAAGAGTACCGAAACGACCAATTTAAGAGATGCTTTCTTTAAACTAATAGAGGGGGATAATCATGAAGAGTAATTTATGGAATATCTTAAAAAAAGAATTAAGAGAAATGTTTCGGGATAAAAAGTCACTAGCGATGATGCTTGTTATTCCTATATTTATTCCTTTAATTGTTATTGGTATGTCAGCTGTATTTGAAGGTACAATGAATATGCCAATCACCGATTATAATACAATTGGGTTCGATTATGAGTTGAATAATGTGGAAGAAAGTATAGCTCAAGAATTACAAATTAATCCTGTCTATGATACGGAAAGTCGTTTAGAAGAGAAGTTTTTAAGTGGTGAAATTGATTTATATGTAACCAAAGAGGGAGTTGTCTACACCATGCATGGGAGTGATACTGATACTACTCAGTATGCTAGTGGGTTAGTAGAAAGTTATTTTGATGCTTATAAAGCATATTTACAAAAAGATTATTTAGCGAATCATAATGTGGATGCAGACGAAGTATTAGATATTATTGTATTAGAAAGTGATATAGGAACAGAAGAAAATTTCTTTGTTAGTTACATTATTAGCTATGCTTTCTTATTTATCATTATGGCTATTACGGTATCGGCTACTTATCCGGCGACGGACACTACTGCGGGTGAAAAAGAAAGAGGAACACTCGAAACCCTTCTTACTTTCCCAATTAAAAGTAGGGATATTATTGTTGGTAAATTCTTAAGTGTTACCGTAGCTTCAATTATCACAGGACTCATTAGTTTAGTTTTAGCAGTTATCTCTTTAAAAGTAGCGAATGGCATGTTTAGTATTTATGAGGGTGTCAATTTGATGCTTTCTCCTGCAGCTCTTTTATATGCAGTAGTAGTAATTCTTGCTTATTCCTTCCTTATTAGTGGCATATGTATTGCAATTGCTAGTAAATCCGCATCATTTAAAGAAGCTCAAAGTGCTTTAACACCACTGATCTTTGTTTCGCTATTTCCGGGATTAATCGCTTTCATGGTTGGTATTACAACCAATAACGTTACTGCTTGTATTCCTTTCTTGAATTACTCAATTATTTTCTCGGATATTGCGGGTGGATATGTCAATGGGCTTCATATTTTATTGATGTTAGTATCAACCATTTTAATTATTGCTGTTGTTTTAAGAGTGATTATTAAACAATATAAAAGTGAGAAAGTGTTATTTGGTTAATGGAAGAAGTAGAAATTATTTTAAATAAAGAACCAATTAAAGTTAAAATAATATGGAAAAATAATAAAAATATTTATTTTCGTTTTGATGATGATAATAATTTAGTAGTAACAGTTCATCCGCGATTTAGTGTTAAAAAAGTATTAAAATTAATTAAAGAAAATGAAGCATCATTAATTAAAATGCAAGTTAGAAAACAAAAAAAGCAAGATAGTCCTCATGAAAGAAAAATATTAGGTTTAAAATATGAGGTTAAAATAGATGATAATTATAGAAATGTTTGTTTTGATAATGGGGTTATATGTGCTGATAGTGAGGCAAGCATTACTAAGTATATTGCTAATCTAACAAAAACTGTATTTACCGAAGAAATAAAAAAAATATTAGAGATTATGCCTGATATACCCGAATTTACTTTAAAGATTAGGGAAATGAAAACTAGATGGGGAGTATGTAATTATGTTAAGAAAACGGTGACTTTAAATTCGCTATTAATTAAATATGAACGAAGGATTATTGATTATGTAATTGTTCATGAATTTAGTCATTTTACCTATCATGATCATAGTCCATCTTTTTGGGCTTTAGTAGCTAAATACTATCCTTCTTATAAGTTAGCACGAAAGGAGCTTAGAGAAAAATGAGAATAGAATCACTAAATAATTCTAAAGTTAAAGAGTGGAGTAAATTAAAAGAAAAGAAATATCGAGATCAATTAGGTTTGTTTTTAGTTGAAGGTGATCATTTATTAAATAGAGCTATATTAAAAGATCAGGTAGTAGAAATTATTTCAATAGATGAAACTTTAGAAATACCAGGAATTCCTTTTTACTTAGTAACTAAAGAAATTATGAAGAAATTATCATGCCAAGTAACTAGTACTAAAGTTATTGGCGTATGTCAAAAAAATCATGAAAAAGAAATTATGGGTTTGGTGTGCCTTCTTGATAATATTCAAGATCCCGGGAATTTAGGTACTATTATTCGGAGTGCCGTAGCATTTAATTTTAATACGATAATTTTAAGTAATGATTCGGTTGATTTATATAATGATAAAGTAATTCGAGCTAGTGAAGGTATGATATTTGATTTAAATATTGTAAGAAGGGATATTTATAAAATAGTAAGAGAACTTAAAACTAAGGGTTATAAAATATATGGAACAGATGTTTTAAAAGGAATGGAATTAAAAAATATGGTATTTGGGGATAAAACAGCTATTATTATTGGGAATGAAGGAAGAGGAATGTGTGAAGAATTAAAACTTCTTTGTGATGAAATGATTCATATCAGTATTAATTGTGAGAGTTTAAATGCTTCAGTGGCGGCAAGTATTATATTTTATGAGGTAGATAAAAATGGTTCTAAAAAGAGTAAGTAATGAAAATTTTAATCTGATATATATCGGTAAAATTGTGAATACGCATGGTATTAAAGGTGAGGTTAGACTATTAAGTAATTTTTTAGAAAAAGATTTGATTTTTAAAAATGGTTTTAAAGTTTATATTGGGTCTAAAAAAGAAGAACAAACAATTAATACTTACCGTCCACATAAACAGTTTGATATGTTAACTTTTAAAGGTGTTGATGATATTAATTTAGTATTAAAATATAAAGGTGAAAAAGTTTATATCAATAAAGCTGATTTGCACCTAAAAGATGATGAATATTTATTAGAAGATTTAATTGGTATGAAAATAGTAAGTGAAGAAGAAGTTTTAGGAGTAGTAAGTGATATAATTGATACTAAAGGACATAAGTTATTATACGTTACATTTGCAAAAAATTATTATATACCGTATAATAGTTATTATATAAAACAAGTTGATGTGAGAAAAAAAGAAATTATGGCAAAAAATATTAGGGATTTGATATTATGAGAATTGATATTTTAACACTATTTCCAAAAATGTTTGAAGGATTTATAAATGAAAGCATTATTAAAAGAGCAAGAAAAAAAGGTTTAATAGAAATTTATTTAATAAATATTAGGGATTTTACTCTTTTAAAAAATGGACAAGTAGATGATACTCCTTATGGGGGAGGAAGCGGTATGGTTCTGATGTGTGAACCGGTAGTAAGAGCAATTGAAAGAGTTAAAACAGATGATTCGAAAGTTTATTTAATGTCTCCTCAAGGAACAATCTTTAATGATAAGTTAGCGGATTCTTTATATAAGAGTACTAAACATTTAATTTTAGTATGTGGCCATTATGAAGGTTTTGATGAGAGAATTAGATCATTTGTTGATGGAGAAATAAGTATTGGTGATTATATCTTAACTGGAGGAGAAATACCAGCAATGGCTATAACTGATGCACTAACTAGATTTATTCCGGGAGTAATAGATGCTTTATCATTTAAAAACGAATCGTTTAAAGATCAGCTACTAGATTATCCTGTTTATACTAAGCCAAGAGAATTTAGAGGTTTAAAAGTGCCAGATATATTATTAAGTGGGGATCATAAAAAAATAGATGAATATAGAAGAGAAGAACAAATAAGAGTAACAAAAGAGAAAAGACCAGATTTAATGAAGTAGGTGGAATAATGAAGAGTTTTGCAATTAAAAAACTAGAAAGAAATTATGAGTTAGAGAATTTTAATTATAATATTAAGGGGTTTTGTTATCCTATTAAAAAGAATAAAGCTGGTAATTTAAAAATTAAAGAATTAATAATTGTTAATCCGGATATTATTTCAAGTCTCATTTGTTATAATTTTAATAAAAAATATCAGAAAATAATAGAGTGTTTATTTAATAATAGCGACTTTAAGGAAGACGATGATACTAGTGGTACTAATCTTATGCTCGCCTTAGATGAAGTAGCTCGTCTTAGAACTATTATTATTAATAAATATAAATATTATTTGAAAAAAAAGGAAGAAGAAGAACTTTTGCGAAAATTAAAAGTGCTAGAAAATGAACTACGAATGAAAATAATTGATTTTAAGCTCATAAAAGAACAAAATCTTCTACATAATAATATTGAAGAGAAGAGTAAAAGTAGATAATTTCCGATTAAATTTAAAAGTAAGTTCCCGAAAATGATGAGAAATAAAATGTTATGAGTTATTTCCCGTTTTTTCGGGATTT
>CALVHJ010000031.1 GCA_944327425.1 uncultured Bacilli bacterium | reverse complement strand
GATGGAAAATGTTATTAAGTTAGATGTTCCTTTAAAGGTTGGTATAGAATCAGGAAAAAATTTATATGAAGCTAAATAGCGAGGAAGGTGAATTATGCCAGAGATAGCAGAAGTGGAAACAGTTAGAAACACACTTAAAAAAAGAATATTAAATAAGAAAATAAAAGAAGTAAATGTTTTTTATGAATCTATTATAGAAAGTGATGTAAATTCTTTTAAAAAAGACTTAGTTGGTGAGTCTTTTATTGATATTAAAAGAAGAGGTAAGTGGTTAATTTTTGAAACCGAGAATTATTTTATGTTGTCGCATTTAAGAATGGAAGGAAAATACTTTATTAAAGATAAAAAGGAAGAAAAAGAAAAACATGAACATGTTATATTTACATTCTTTGATGATACAACTTTAAGATACTGTGATACTCGTAAGTTTGGAAGAATGAATTTGATTTTAAAGGATGATTTAAAAAATATGGAATGTATTAAAAAGCAAGGATTAGAACCAGGAGATAAAAATTTAACAAGTGAGTATTTACTTGAAAAATTTAGAAATAAGCATATACCTATTAAAACAATACTGCTTGATCAAACTATTATTAGTGGACTGGGAAATATTTATGCTAATGAAGTACTCTTTTATGCTAGAATTTATCCTCTTAAAGAAGCTTGTTTAGTTAGTAAGAGGGAATGTGATGGTATTTGTGAGGGGGCTAAAGAAATTATAGAGGAAGCAATAAGAATGGGTGGAACTACTATTAAAAGTTATACATCTAGTTTGGGTGTTACAGGAAAATTTCAACAAAACTTAAAAGTTCATAAAAGAGAAGGGCATCCTTGCTTAGTTTGTGGTACTAAAATACAAAATATTAAAATAGGAGGAAGAAGTACTTATTTTTGTCCTAATTGTCAGAAGAAGTAAAGGTGTTAGACAGGAAAATATCTGTCTTTTTTTGGTGTTGATGTGAAATTTTGTGTCCATAATGTACTTAAAGTGTTTACTAAAAATAAAAAGTATGATATAAAGAGACTTCAGGGGGGTATATCATGACAGAAGAAAGTTATTATGGGGAAATAGAACATTTAATTAAGAAAAGCGAAATAAATAAAAGGGTTAGGGATATAGAAGCAAATAATAATCTAATAACAACCTATTGGAACATTGGAAAAATTCTTGTTGAGGCTCAAGGTGGAGCATCAAGGGCAAAGTACGGAAATGAATTAATTAAAAAATGGTCTATCAGACTTACAAATTTATATGGGAAAGGGTATAATGCCAGTAATTTAAGAAAATTCAGGCAATTCTATTTGGCTTTTGAGAAATGTTCCCCACTGGGGAGTAAATTAAGTTGGTCTCATTATCGTGAACTTCTAATATTTAAAGATGAAAATGAAAGAAATTTTTACATTAATCTGTGTATTAAAAATAATTTATCTAAAAGAGAGTTAATTAAAGAAATAAAATCTAAAGCCTATGAAAGATTAATAGATAAGCCTCGCAAAATAGATATTATAATACCAAATAAACCAAAAATTACAACTGATATGAAAGATCCTATTATTATTCCTGTAGATAAAGAAATAACTTCAGAACATGATTTAGAGTTAAGTATTCTTGCTAATCTCGAATTCTTTTTTAAACAATTGGGAGATGGATTTGCTTACATAGGTCATCAATACAAATTAAGTGATGGAAATAAGAATTACTATATAGATATACTTTTGTTTAATGTTAAATTAAATTGTTACATAGTTGTAGAACTAAAATTAAGACCTTTAAAAAAAGAAGATAAAGCCCAGATGGAATATTATATAAAGTTAATTGATGAACAAATAAAGGAAGTGCATCACAATAAAACTATTGGCATTATTATTACTAAAGAGAGTGATGCATTTATTGCTAATTTTATTAGAAGTGAGGAAATAATACCTCTAACTTATAAATTAGAAAAAATTTAAGTTTTTGGTTTTGATTTTAGAAGATATGAAGGCAAGAAAAAAGCAAAAGCTTTTACTTTAAGAGATCGGCTAAATAAATCTCATTTTTCTTTAATTTTGTTAGTCTTTTGCATTCTTTGATATTATTTACTAAATTATTTATTCTTCGGTGATAATAATTTTGCCAAAATTCACAGCTACCATCATAAAATTTTCCATTATATTTGATATATTCTTTAGCAAAATCTTTAGCACCTACTTTTGATTTTACTTTTAAAAATTCTTTAAATAATCCTTCGTTAATAATTAAAAGTATTTCTAATTCATAACTAGTTCTGCATTTATAAATGTTTTTATCGTGGGATATTTCTTGAGGTATTTTTAAAATATCACTTTGTTTATCACCAATTCTTAATACTTTTATGTCGCCGCTATAATGTTTTACTTCGCTGGTGATGTAGGGAACGAATTGTCTAGCATGATATACCTCTAGATTGATTAGATCGTCTTGGGTAAATGCTAATTTGTTATGTTCCAATAATAACTCGATTATTGTTTTTTCATTTGTTCCCTCACACATGATTAAATATTTCATTTAAGTAATTCTTTTTTAAATTTTATTAAAGATTCATAATTTACAGCGGTGTCAAAAGCATTGTCGTAGAATTTTTTACTTTTTAATAGTTTATTACTTATATTATATTTATAGGCATTTGTTATACTTATTTTTTCTTCGTGTCTTGTTATATATATATTATCATAACGATTAAATAAATCTAATAATTCACAGTAATGAGTTGTAAATATTAACGTAGCATGGTGTTTATTTATTCGCTTATCTTTATATAAATTAATTAAATTTTCCACTAATGTTTTGTGAAAGTGAATTTCTATTTCATCAATTACTAAGTCTCTACCACTTTCTAAAGATAAAATTACATCTAAATATAAGTATAATCCTTTTATTGTCCCACTTGATAATATATTAAATAATTCTTTTTTGTTTTTTTCCTCTTTTTGATTATTTTTAAAAGTTATTATAAATTTGTCTTTATTTTTTAATTTTATATCCATAATATTATCATCAAATAATTCAATAATGGTTTTTAATATGTTTGGATTATACATATTATACATGTCAGTTATTTTTTCTAAAAAGAAGGTATTTTCAATATAAGAATCATAATAGAAATATCTCATTTCTATTTCTTTAAAAATATAATAGACAATCGAAGTATCTTCAGGTAATTCTTTTTCTAAGTTTAATTTTTCATATCTATCAAGATTATATAAATCATTAGCATAACTTTTATAATATTTTGCTTTATATATTTCTTCATCTTTAAAACAAATATAATCATTATTTTTATTATAAATTAACTTTGTTTTATAATAATATATAAATTCATTATAATAGAAATATAATTTTATGATAATATCTTTGGTGTCACGAAGATAGTTTAGGGTTTTTTTGATTTTAAAATTAGATAAGATATCATAAGCTATGGATAAAGCTTCAATGGTGGTTGTTTTTCCTGAGGCATTTTTACCCACAATACCAATAGTATTAAAAACATAGAGGTTATCATCTATTTCACTTAATTCATATTCAATATCTTCTTTATTTTTGTTTGCTGTTGGGGTAAAAGTGATATTAAAGTTATCAATACATCTTTTAAAACCAGTAATAGTTAAATTTAATAATTTCATTAATAACTCTCCTTATTTCGATTATAGCAAAAAAAATGCTAAAAATCAAATAAAAGTATTTGTTTTTAACTATTTTATGCAAAAAAATGATAATTTATTCAAAGAAAAGAGGCTTATTGCTTTTTTCGTAAGCTAATATCTTATTTTTACTGATTAAACTATAGATTTCACTAGCTAATATTTCATATTTATATTGTAAAGAATTAGGAATTGGTACTAGAGATATTTCTAAATCTTCTTTTAATTCGTGTAAGTAGGCTCTTCCTACTTTATTAAATCCTAGTATTTTTATATATTCAATGCTGGCAAGTTTGTTTATTTCTTTAGGTAGACTAGTTAAAATATGAACTAACATTCTACTTATTTTGTTATAAGTATATCTTTTAGTTTTAATACTCATGATTAGTTCTTCTAGGGAGTTAGATTCTATAATTTTTTCTTTTAATCGGTTTTCTATTCCTTCATCAACAGTTAAGTACTTACTTAAATCATTATCAGTTAATATTTTATATTTAATATAAGGGAATAAATCTTCTAATGATATATTTTCAATTAACTTTAATGTTTTTCTGGGAACATATTTAGAAATATCCTTGTTTTCTTTTATTTTGACTCTTATATTACTAGCACTTATAATATTTGATTCTTCTGTTGTGCTGTGGTAGTTACTTGTTCTTTTGATAGTTATAGGTTTAATGTTTAATTTGTTTTTGTTTATAGCTTTAATATATGATATACCTAATAAATCATTAGGATTAAAGACATTAACATTAATATCTAAAGCTTTAGCTAAAGCAGTAGGGTAGTTTAGACCAGTTGATAGTAATTCTTTTACTTTTAAATTATATTCTTCAGTATCTTCTATTTTGGCAACATATTCTAAAGCTTCAATGTTGTTAGATTCACTGCCAAAGACTAGATAAGAACAGCCTAAATATCCTAATATTTTTATAGCAGCGTCAGCAAATATATCAGCACTTTGAGAACCGTAAATAAAGGGTAGTTCAACAACTAAATCAACTCCGTAGATTAAAGCTAGTTTGGTTTTATTTTCTTTTGATAAAATACTAACTTCGCCTCGTTCTAAAAAATAACCATTTAAAACTAAAATAATAGTTTTACCGGGAAATAATTTTTTAGTTTCTTCTATATGATGAATATGGCCATTATGTAATGGATTATATTCACAAATAATTCCTACTGCTTCCATTTATTACTCACCTAATTTTAAGTATATCAAAAAAATAGAGTTTTGAATATTTAAAAATGCTTATTAGACATTTATTTTATTGTTTTTCTTTGACTGAAATATTGAAAAAATATTGATTTATCCTCAATATTATTATATACTAGAAATATATCATAGATAAATATATGAGAATAAAATGTATTGTTTTGGCAAGTTTTGTCGAAGGTAATGAAATTATATATTTATTGAGGTAAAATGGGTTTTTAGTGTCGATTTAACAGTACCAACAATATCAATAACTAGTGCTAGTGCAACAAGTGATAGTATCACGGTAACAGTAAGAGGAAGCGATTCTCATAGTGGCATATATCAATATAAATTTAGTAGTAATAATGGAAGTAGCTATACAACCGTAACATCATCAAGTAGTACATATTCATATACATTTAATAATTTAAATGATGATACAACCTATAATATTGCCGTACAAGTGGTAGATAGAGCTGGAAATACAAGTAGTAGAGTAACAAGGAGTGTAACAACAGATAAAGAAACAAAAGAAGTAGACACAATATTAGGAACTTTAAAAATAAATTTAGATATTCCGGATTTTACTAAAACTAGTTGTAGTAGTGGATGTGAAGAAACAACTGTTGGAATATATGAAACAACCGATTATAATGGAAGTCCAACTTATTATTGGCGAGGAGATGTAGATAATAATTATTTGGTGTTTGCTGATAAATATTGGCGTATTATTCGTATAAATGGAGATGGAAGCATTAGAATAATTTATAGTGGAGAAAAAGCAACAGTTGATGCAGCTGGAAAAGAAATGGTGCTAGCCAATGGTTATAATGACTATACAACCGGATATACACGTGCTGATTCACCATTATATAATCCAGAATTTTGGACTGAAATATATAATAAATCTGAAGCTGTTGGTTATACTTTTACAGTCGGAAGCCAAAGGCCAAGCGATCCTACTAGCGGAGAGGATAGTTATATAAAAAGGTCTGTAGATAATTGGTATATAAGAAACAATTTGCAAAATTATGATAATAAAATATCAATTAGTACTGGTTTTTGTAATGATAGAGAAACTACAAGTGGAAGGTGGTGGTCGTCCGGAAGCGTTTTACATTATGCTCCTAGCAATAGACTTTGGCTAAGAAGTAATAGCAATCCTACTCTTGCTTGTAATAGTTTAGATATTTTACCGCTTTCTGCAGGTATAATAACAGGCGATGAAATTGTATATGCTGGAGGAGTATGGGGTGCAGATAATAATAATTATTATTTATATACTGGTTATAGTTACTGGACGATGACTCCATATTATTATACTGTTATAGCTGGTAGCGGTGAGAGCTATACAGAAGTTTTTTTGTATGAGTGGTAATGGTGGACTTGATGTAACACGAGTGACAAATCAAATGGGCAATCGTCCTGTCATAAATATAACCAATGTGAGCATAACAGGATCAGGAACTATTCAGGATCCTTATGTAGCAGTTTGATGCAAACAAAACGTAAATAGTATGTATATTATTTACATTTCTTTATGCTTGTAATTTATGGTGTTTTATAATATAATCTTGGTAGGTGGTGTTATGGAACTTAATTTAGTTACTTTAAGTAATACGGGAATAATAGAATATGATGAAGACTTTGTTGTAGATCAAGAATTAATAAAGAGTGTTAATATTATTTCTTTGAAAGATTTGCATGTTAAGGGTAGCATTAGATTAAATAGCTTATCTTTGTTAGAGTTAGATCTAGTTGTAACAGGGATAATGGTTTTACCTGATTCTGTTACTAGTGATGCTGTAGAGTATCCTTTTACATCAAAAATTGAGGAAGAATATGACACAAATGAAAAAAATTTCTTGGAATATTATGAAAAATCGCAAAATATACTTGATATTATGAAGATTTTGTGGGAAAATATTGTTCTGGAAGTACCCATGAGATTTACGACAACTAAAGATGCACACCTATCTGGTGATGGTTGGAGTTTGGGTGAAGATGAAAATAAAGATGATAATATTGATCCAAGGTTAGCTAAACTAAGTGAACTTTTGGATAGGAAGGAGTGAAATCATGGCAGTTCCTTTTAGAAGAACAAGTAAAACAAAAAAAAGAATGCGTCGTACGCATTTAAAAAAAGAGGTTGGAGCATTAACTAAATGCCCTAAATGTGGAGCAACAATTAGACCTCATCGGGCTTGTACTAAGTGTGGTTACTATAAGAATGAAGAAGTAATTAAAGTTCAAGATAATGATGCTGAATAGTTAGATTAAGTCTAACTTTTTTTTTGAAGGAGTGGAAAATGATTATTAATAATGAATGTGCTAGAGAGCTAGTAAAAGAAGCTTTTAAATTAGGTATTAATGAGAATATGGTTTTAAATGATTTTTTAGATAATCATAAAGAATTTTTGAAAAGTGAAGTAATTAGAGTAGCGTATTATTTGAATCGTGTTGATATTTTAATTGTAAATGGTGCTAAGTATTATGATGATAATTTAGAAGTAGATAAATATACAAAGATTCGTATGTCTTTTAGATATCGGGATTATGTTCCTTATTCATTATTAGATGATGAAGTATGGGAAAATGTTAAAAGAACGGTTGATATAAGAAAGTATAATTTTACAATGTTACTTGATATGTTAACTAAAAAAAGCGTATTAGAGCTTAATGAAAAATTTGGCATACCTAATGATTTAGTGGTAAGAATAAATTAGAGAAATCTAGTTTTTTTCATTTTAAAAATGCTAGTAAAATTAATGAAAATATGATATACTTTTTTTATGATAAGAGGGAGTGTCTTAGATGAAGTATGATGATCTAGAAAAAACTAGGGATTTATTTGATATAACAGATGATGATGTACCGATGCCTATTCGTGATATCGATAGTGAGGGAATTAGTAAGGATAATTTAACTGATGAACTTACTTTTGGGCTTAGTGGTGAAGATCCTATCGAAGGGCAAAAAGAGGTTTTAGAAGAAAAAAGTGATAAGAAAAAGAAGAAAGATAAAAAAGAAAAGAGAAGTTTGAAAGAAAAATGGGCTTCGTTATCAAAAAAGAAAAAGATTATTATTATTGTTAGTATTATTTTACTACTTTTAATAATTATTGGGGTAATTTTATTTTTGGTATTAAGAAAGCCTGAGGAAGAGCGTCCAGCAGAACCTGAGGAACCACAAGTTATCGTTGAGATGGATAATTATATTTATCGTGATGGAGTATTAGTTTTCTTAAATGGTAATGGTGATGAAATAGGTACTTATGAATGTAATAATAAATCTGAGGAATTATGTTATGTACCTTTATATAATGATGAAGATACTTTTGATGGTGAAAAGAATGTTTATGCAGATGAAACATTAGTAGAAAGACATTCTAAGATATATCAAGATAATTATGTATTTGTTTTTGATAATGAGACAGAAGATGATGAAAATATTATTTTATATGATATTGAAAATGCCGAAGAAGAGGGTACTTATACTCTAATTAAAGGATTTAGTGATAGTGATTTTGTTATATTAAAAGATACGGATAATAAGTATGGAGCTTTAACATTTACTAATGAGGGAATTACTGAAGTGTTTGAATTTTCTTATGATTATTTAGGTATGGTAAATAAAGATAGTAATGTTGTGGCTAGAACTAGTAGATTTTATTATATTTATGATGTAAATGGTGAAAGATTAAGTAGTAATCTTAATTATGAAGTTAAGAGTTATAATGATGATTATATTGTGGTTAATAATAATGGATATTATGTGTATGATTATGATGGTAATTTGATATTTGATGATGCTTATGATTATATAGAATTACTTGATAGTTATGCTGTATTAATAGATAATGATTTACTTTATATTAGAGATTATGATAATAATAAATATAATGAAGAAGGGGTAGAAATAGATGGTGAATACTATAATCCATTAAATGTTTATAGTGAGGATAAAACATTTATTGAAACAAGAAGAGCATATACTATTTCTATAGAAGAAGGGGTTATGGATGTAGTTTATATGCGTAATAATAGAGAAAGAACAGAATCTATTAATTTAGAAGATGGTATTATGAGTGCTAAATATAATTATATAAGTTATTTTGATGGAATATTATATTTTTATCAAGATGATGATAAAGAAGATATATTGGGTACTTATAAATGTTCTAATAAAAATTCGACAGATTTAAGTAATTGTACGGTTGCTACTGATTCATTCTATAGTAATAATGGAATAGAAGAAGATAGAAGTGAGAATGTTGGGTGGATACCTGTTTATAATGATAGATATGTATTTATATTAGATACAATAGATTTAAATAATCCAACTATTATTCTTTATGATTTAGAAGAAAGTGAGTCTTTAGCTAGATATTCTTCAGTTGACAGTGGAAGTTATACAGGCAAAAAAGAAGTTACTTTTGTTGATACTAATGCGACATATATAATGGCTCAAGTAAAAAGTGATGGCGATTATGGTTTGATTAGAATAAGTGATAATGTTTCAGGAACAATTGCTTTTGATTATAATTCTATTGAGAAGCTTAGAGATTATTATTTGGTAAGTACGTCTAGTAATACATATCAATTATTTAATAATGTTGGAGGAGAAATAACAGAACCTTATGGATATAGGATTGTAGATTATGTAGATGAATATTTGTATGTAGTTGATGGAGATAATTACTATGTATATGATTTTGATGGTAATAGATTAAGAGAAGAAGATGGAGCATATAAATATGTTAGTTTACAAGCTAATTATTATGTGGTAGTTGGGGCTGATAATAAGCTTAATGTTCATAAATATAGTGATCCAACATTCAGTTTGTCAGAGGGAATAGTTATGAATACCGAAGAATATGAAGGGGCATATACTATAGTAGAAAGTAATGGAGGGTTTGTTATTACGGTTAATAATATTACTTATACTTATGATAGTAGTGGTTTAATTCAAGTTAGTGGTTGAAATTATAGTTAAAATTTGCTAAAATACTGTTATTAAAAGCGATGAACAAGAGGAGTAAGATTAAAAAATCTTAAAGAGAGCTTATGGATGGTGGAAATAAGTAGAGGATAATCTGAAGGTTGCTTGGGAGCTGGCTATATGCTCGTAGAAATACGTTATCAAAATAAGTTAAATAAAAGGTGGTACCGTGAATATAATTCACCCTTTGGTGCTATCTTTTTTGATTGGAGTGAAGCATATGTTAATTAATTTAGATCATTTAGAAAAGAAAGAAATTAATTCGAGAGTTCATAAAGTTAGAGCAATAATAATGAATGATGAGGGAAAAATTTATATTACTAATATGGATAATTCCTATAATCTTCCTGGAGGGCGAGTGGAAGGACATGAAGATTTAGAAGATGCTTTAAATAGAGAACTTGCGGAAGAATTAGGAATTTGTGTAGCTAAAAAGGAAATTAAGTATATTGGTAATATTACTTTTTGGCATAAAGGTTTTCCTGGTGAAAAGGGGAGTGTAAATAGGGAAAATGATATCGATTTGTTTTGGGTAGTAAATCCAAAAGAATTAAAGCAAGACCGAGTCAAACTTACAAATTATGAAAAACATTATCATTTTTATTTAATGAATTCTTCTTTTAAGGAAATAGAAGATTTATTAAATAATAAAAATGATAATGAATATAAGAAATTTACTGATGTTGAGTTAAAAATATGTTTAGAAGAATTTGAAAAATATAGAAAAGAGGAACATTTATGTTAGATAAAAAATATGATCATAAAAAAGTAGAAGAGGGGAAATATGAAGCTTGGATGGAGGCTGGTTATTTTGAATCAACGGATAAGAGCAAGAAGCCTTTTTGTATCGTAATACCACCACCTAATGTTACGGGTAAACTTCATATTGGTCATGCTTGGGATACATCTATTCAAGATGTGTTAATTCGTTATAAGAGAATGCAAGGTTTTGATGCTTTATGGGTTCCGGGCATGGATCATGCGGGAATTGCCACTCAAGCTAAAGTTGATAAGAAATTAAAAGATATGGGGATTAATCCCAGAAAGTTAACACGGGCGGAATGGCTTAAACATGCTTGGGCTTGGAAAGATGAATATGCAGAAAATATTCATAAACAATGGGCTAAACTTGGACTTTCACTTGCTTACTCTAAAGAAAGATTTACTTTAGATGAAGGCTTATCGGCAGCAGTTCGAAAAGTATTTACCATTTTATATAATAAGGGATTAATTTATCAGGGTGAGAAGATTATAAACTGGGATCCTGTTAGTATGACAGCTTTATCTAATGAAGAAGTAATTTATAAAGATATTCCTGGAGCATTTTATCATTTGAAATATAAACTATTAGATAGTGATGAGTATTTGGATGTAGCAACTACTCGTCCAGAAACGCTTTTTGGGGATACGGCTGTAGCAGTTAATCCGAGTGATATTCGTTATAAACATTTAATTGGTAAAAAAGTAATTTTACCTATTTTAGGAAGAGAAATTCCTATTATTGGGGATATTCATGCAGATATGGAAAAAGGTACTGGTTGTGTTAAAATAACTCCGGCACATGATGCTAATGACTTTGAAGTAGGGCTTCGTCATGATTTAGAACGAATTATTTGTATTAATCCGGATGGAACGATGAATGAGAATGCTGGTAGTTATAAAGGGTTAGATCGATTTTTAGCTAGAGAAAAATTAATTGGGGATTTAAAAGAGCAAGGATTATTACTTCAAGTAGAACAAATAACGCATAATGCACCATTTAGTGAGAGAAGTGGGGCTTTAATAGAGCCATATTTGTCAAAACAATGGTTTGTTAAAATGCGTCCTTTAGCCGATCGAGTTTTAGAAAATCAGAAAGATAAAAATAAAAAAGTAAATTTTGTACCTAAAAGATTTGAAAAAATTATGAATCATTGGATGGAAATTACTTATGATTGGTGTATTTCTAGACAACTTTGGTGGGGACACAGAATTCCGGCTTGGTATAAAGATGGCGAAGTATATGTTGGCGATGCGGAACCTAAGGGTGATGGCTGGGTACAAGATGCTGATGTACTTGATACTTGGTTTTCTAGTGCTTTATGGCCATTTTCAACTTTAGGATGGCCGAATGATACCGAAGATTTAAAAAGATATTATCCGAATCAAGTATTAGTTACCGGTTATGATATTATTCCTTTTTGGGTAAATAGAATGACTTTTCAAGGTTTGGAGTTTATGGGGGAAAGACCTTTTGAATACTGTCTTATTCATGGCCTTATTCGGGATAAAGAAGGACGAAAAATGTCTAAGAGTTTAGGTAATGGTATTGATCCAATGGATATGATCGAAAAGTATGGAGCAGATGCTTTACGTTATTATTTAACAACCTCAGTATCAAATGGAATGGATCTTAAATTTGATGAAGATAATATGAAATCAACTTGGAATTTTATTAATAAACTTTGGAATGCATCACGTTTTGTCTTAATGAATTTGGAAGATTTTAGAGATGATGGAAAATTAGATAACTTGACTATAACTGATAAGTGGATTTTGACAAAATATAACGAAACAGTTAAAAATGTAACTAAATATATGGATAAGTTTGAACTTAATAATGCGGGAGCAGAAATTTATAATTTTATTTATAATGATTTTTGCGATAATTATATTGAATTTGCTAAATTTAATATGGATAGCATTACAACTAAAAAGGTACTTATTAAAGTTTTAAAAGGTACTTTAAAAATGCTTCATCCATTTATGCCTTATGTTACAGATGAAATATATAGTATGATACCGGGAGTATTAGAAAATATCATGGTAAGTGATTATCCAAAATTTAATAAGAAAGAAATATATAATGAAGATGCTATAAAAGTTATTCATATGATAGAATTTATTAAGCTTTATCGAAAGACTTATCAAGAAAATCATATGGATAAAAGTGTTCAGGTTATCTTTAATAATAATACTGATTATGATTTAATAAAAAAGATATTAAAAATAGAAAATGTTGTAGATCTATCATTAAATATAAATGCTTATCCAGTTCATTTTGGAGAGTATGATGTTACTATTTATTTTGAAAAAGTTATAACAGAGGAAGATGTACTTAATTTAAAAAAAGAAATTGAAAGTTTAAAAGCTAGTATTGCTAAACGAAAGGGGTTACTTGCTAATGATAATTTTGTGGCTCGGGCTCCAAGTAATTTGGTAGAACAAGAACGCGAAAAACTAGCTTTAGAAGAAGAGAAGTTGCGAAAGCTTGAGGCTTAAGCAGCTTTATTTTAGGATAAATTTAAATAATTAAAAAAGACTGATAAAAATTATAATCAGTCTTGATTTTTATATGGCGTCCTCGATTGGAATCGAACCAACGACCTATTGCTTAGGAGGCAATTGCTCTATCCTACTGAGCTACGAGGACAACTGATATATAGATTATATAAAAAAATAGTCTTTCATGCAATAGTTTCTTTATTTATCTTAGGTTTTTAGGTAAAATTTAATTTGTAAAAAAAATTATAAAAATTTAGCTTTGTAAATTTTTAAAAAAGGTGAATATTCATTTTTTTTAAAAAAATGATTTTACATTTGGCGTATTTAAGCCAAAAACTAACTTTTAGATGTTTGCAAAAATTATACTTTCACTTTTTTTAAAAATTATAAAAGTATATTTTGTTAAATATATGTCAATTGTCGTAAAGCGAACAAAAAATTTTTTTCTACATTCTTAGTATTTACGGGCATCTTTAAAAAATGGTAAAAATTTGTATAAAAAATGACTTGTTTTTT